>DAICZM010000538.1 GCA_027311145.1 Ktedonobacterales bacterium | reverse complement strand
GTCTTACATAGCCATTATTGGCTGTCCGGCGTTGCCGCGATGCAGCTGGCACAACGCTGGGATATCCCGCATGTGACCATGTTTCATACCCTCGGTCGCTTCAAAATGTTGGCAAATCCGCATCAACCGGAGCCGCCCTTACGCCTGGAGATGGAACAGCGGATCATTCAGCATGCCGATTGCATTATTTCGGCAACCGCTGATGAACGCACGCAGATGGCGCGCTCTTGTGGTGTCGCAGCGCGGCGCATCGAGGTGATTCCTTGTGGTGTTGATCTCAAACGCTTTATGCCACAGGACCGTCGTCATGCACGTCAATCCCTGGCTCTGGATCAGCATACCCCTGTTCTCTTGTTTGTCGGGCGTCTTGACCCCTTTAAAGGGCCTGATGTGCTACTACGTGCCGCGAGTATGATGGAGGAGGATGCACAGATTGTGATTGTGGGTGGGGCGTTGAGTGGCGATCAAGACCTTCAGCAGCTCCAAGCATTGGCCGCTAGTTTGGGTATCAGCCATCGGGTCCATTTTCTCGGTGCCCGCCCGCAAGAGGAACTGCCAATGCTCTACAGTGCGGCTGATGTCACGGTTGTGCCGTCTTACCATGAGAGCTTTGGCCTGGTAGCCGTCGAATCGCTTGCCTGTGGCACGCCTGTTGTCGCAACACGAGCCGGCGGGCTAATGACGGTGGTACGCCATGATGAGACGGGTTTTCTCGTGCCGCGTTGCCCGGGCTTCTTTGCTGCCCGCCTGGATATGTTCTTGCGCAACCCCGACTTGCGTGAGCGCATGCGTGCGGCTGCTCGTCGCTCGGTTATGCGTTTTGGCTGGCAGAGTGTTGCCAATCAGGTCCGCCACGTCTATGCAGACCTCGTTGAAGAGACACGCCTACTTGCTGTTCAATAGTCCTGTCAGCAGGGGAAAAACACATCATATGGAGCAAAAAGCGCATATGATGTGTTTCCTATCCGTGTTTTATTGGATTTCAAACTGTGCAATGTTGGCGAAGTTAGGCGATCCCCACCCCGTTACATAGTCCCAACCGCGTGTTGCATGGTAGAACAGGTTATCGCCCACCGTAATATCATTGTAAGGATGGAAGCGGCCAGCATGATTTGCCAGGGTATAGAACTCTGGCACGCCGCCTAACGAAGCTCTCTGATGTTGCTGAAGAACCTGATTAACCAGCAGCGTACCCGCCGCCCAGATCGGTGCAGCGGCACTGGTTCCACCGGCGGCCAGCCACGTGCCTTGATAGTAGATGGCGATATTGGGATAAGCGGCAGCAGCCACATCGGGAACCTGGCGCAGACCATTGGGAGCCGAGAGCGGCAGCAGGTTAGGAGTCAGAACTGCTTGCAATGTGCCATCATAGTGGCTGGTCGTGCCCGTGCCCACCTGCCAGTTAGGGCGTTTGAAGGCACTGTTCTGACTCACGCCGCCACCGCTACCCCACTCATTCTGACACACCGGCGCGCCATCATCAGCACCCCACGCCTTCTCACTTGTGCGTACCAGAGCGGTATTGACTTGTAGATGCGTTCCACCTACCGCGATAGCATAAGGTGCGCTGGCCGGGAAGGAGACGACCGCCAGATTGTGAACACGCTGTGAGTAAGCCCCGCAGTCGCCGCTGCTAATGAAGACCGAGATGCCCTCGGCGGCCAGCGTACGTAGGCTGCGCGCAACTGCCATTTGTTCGCTCGTGCTAAACATATCTTCGCCGGTACCATAACTCACGCTTAAAACTTGCACACGGTGGTCGGTAGCGACACGATTAAACACATCAACGAGACCCTGCGCGAACGAGGTGTTATTGATATCTGCCTGATAGTCGATGATATGGGCCTGTGGCGCGAGGCCGGCGATTAACTCCAAGTCCATTGTAGCTTCACCTTGACCTGTACCGGGCGCGAGATGCCCATCGACATCAATATTTTCAATCGAGGGGTTTGCTATGCCAGCGCATGTTGCATAGTTTGCGATATCTTGTGGGTCATAGGGATCGCCAAATTCAGCGACCCCAATGGTCATCCGTTGTCCCTGAATATTCTGCTGGTAGAGTTGATTGACCTGATAAGCAGCAGCAAGTTTGTTGCGTGTGAGGCTTTGCTGTGCCCCATAAGCTTGACAGTTGCTTCCCGCCTGCGTGGGATTGTGTGTGGTGAAGCCGATGGGTAACTTGATCGTGGGAATCGCCAGGTTGTCTAGACCCAGAATCGATTGAACCAAGCTGCCAATGTTCCCCGGCAGTATGGGTGTTCCCTGCGCCATGTAAAATGTATAGTTCAGGATTGGCAACGTATATTGCATGAGTTGGATATGTAACGATTGATTGATCACCGCAACGGGTGCTTGGACGCGAATTGAAGAACGAAGCGCGTCAGTCGAAATGACCACGTAACCGTTACTACTCAACCATTGCGAGACCTGTTGCACCTGTTGATCGGAAAGAGCATAGCGTTGCACAATCTCGCTTGCGCTCAAGTAATGATGATAGTGTGGAGAGCCGGGCGTATAAATTTGCGCGATATCGCGTTCCATTGCACTATCGTTATACAGGAGATTGAATACGAGTGCTTTCGTCTCATCTGTGGGAATGGGCTTGCCCTGCAATGCTTGTGTGGCAGCGGCAGGAATGCCCGCGAGCGGAGCTTTGGGTATGTTGGGCGTTGGGAGTGTGGTCTGGTTTGGGGTTGGTATGCTGGATATGCTGGGCAATGAGCAGGCACTCAAGAGTAAGCCAAACAGCAAAGCCGTCACAATGCGTTGCAGTGAGAGACTCTGAGCAAGTCGCGTCAGTGAAAATCGCATAAGCACCTCTTTAAAATGTAAGGACGTGATAAATTGGTCCCGACAACAATGGAAGATCAGTATTCTATTGTAGAAGCGGATGAGACGATTGTGTATGCTGTACTCATCAATGTCTATATTACAGTATTTTGCTGAAAAAATCTGTGTAATAGGACATAGTGTAAGCGTGATTCCCTACCTGTTTATGGGTGACGGCTTGAGAAGCAATAGAGCATATATCCTAGGAAAGGGGACAGTACCTGGGAGCGTGTAAAGAATGTGAGACGAAAAGACTGGACTTTCACCTGTCCCTGTGGTATAATCATGGACATTAGAAGAGACACCCAAAGTTCAGGT
>DAICZM010000537.1 GCA_027311145.1 Ktedonobacterales bacterium | reverse complement strand
CACATTCACTGTTCTGCTTTCCACTCTTCAATTGTTAAGGTTTCTCCGAAACAGACATTGCTGTTTCAACCGCCACAAAAACACTGGCAATCCGTTTCTCATTAAGAGACACGTAGCTACCAGATTTCTTGTTTTCTGGAAGTTTTTGCGTTCCGTATTGGCGACATCGGTATTATGCCACAGCCCCTCTCTCTTGTCAATAGGTTTTCAGCGAGTTTTTCGGAACTTGTAGAAATCCAATTTTATTTTTTTACAATTTTGGAATAAAGCATCTTCACCTTATGAATACAGGACATTCAGGTAGTTCGCAGGCAGTGTGCAACCACGATACATAGCGGATAGCAGCTGCTCCTGATCCACCACGTTACTCGTGCCACTTGCGCACGTGAGTGTTAGTGTGCGCGCCCCCATCGATAAATCCTGGCGCAACGGCTTCGGATGTCCATTGACATCCAGTACTCCAATAGGCCAGTAATAACCAGATGAGATGAAATCCTTTCCACTGAAATAGAAAAAAGGAACTTTATCTTGCATCGCGGTTTGCACATCGGTGATAAGCGTAATAACATGCGAAACGGCAACCTGATATGCACTAGTATCATCGATACCACATCCTTTGAAACAGCCAGTTCCTTCGACAACCCATAAATGCTCACCGAGTTGCCCACTCGCCAAATTGACATGGAACTGCTGCGCCCAGAACGAAAACAGAGCTGCCAGACTATTCACGCTACTGTTCGGATAACCATTATGCCAGCTATCAATCAGACCTAATGTCTGCGTGTGCCAGTCCCAATTCCCACCTGGCTGGATCGTATTCATTGCCTGCTGCATTTGGTTGAGATACTGTACCTGATCGAGCAGCGGTAGATAGTCAATACCACCAACATGCGGGTCAAGGGAGCCGAGCAACACGGGGACATTGGGACGCACAGCATGCACAGCCTGTTCACATAGGTTATAAAAACGAGCAAAATTCTGCGGAGGGATATAGAGGAATGCTACTGATGGGTCTTGCTTCATCTCCTCATTGCCGCACTGTACAGCATCTGCACCGCCTTGTGCCGCATCCTGGAGTGGTTTCGGATCATATAAACTGGCATTATTTGCACCCTGGCAAATCGTCAGCAGCACACGAATACCCTGGCTATGGTATTGCTCAATGGTGCTTTTGAGAATATCACCATACAGATCACCCCACCCACATGTTGGATACCCGAGACGCACCCAGCCAAGCCCTGGAAAATTCGTCTGTGGGTCCGACTGAATGCCTAAAATCTGTGCAGGACTTTGGGTAGGGGGGTATGTTGGGGTTGCGGTGAGAGCCAGAGTTGGGGTCGCATGCTGGATCGTTTTTTCCAGCGGGGCCGAAAGTACAGAGGGAGGAGGCAATACCACAATATAATACGCGAGCGACGCGAGTACAATGCTTACCGCCAACACAACCACAAATATAACCGTCGAAGGTCTTTTTAGAAGAGAAAGGATATTCACGCTTTTTGTACCTCATATTTTCAAATAGGCTACGAGCTGGAACTACCGAGGCGTATTGTATCATTATTATTCATGCAGAGGAACTCCCTCTTCGTTTCTCCATAGGCCTTTCTTCTCAGGAGGGGATAGCAAAGCACTATTTGCCAATGCAAAACTCGCTGAAGATTCTATCAAGGAGGTCATCGCTGGCCGTCTCACCAGTGACCTCGCCAAGTGCATCATAGGCGGAACGCAGATCAATGGAGACAAAATCGAGGGGAAGATGCTGTACAAGCGAAACATGCGCGGCACGTAGATGTTCAGCAGAACGGCGCAAGGCCTCTTGATGGCGCGCACTGGTCACGAGCATGCTTTCACCGGTGATTGTCTGACCAACCAGTACCAGTTCAGCAATGGCATCTTCGAGTTGTGCCAGACCTTCACCCGTCAGTGCTGAGATTTTACTGAAGGTCGCATGAGGCCAGTAGTGACGAAGAGCTGTGAGCTCGATCTGTTGGACACAATCAGCTTTATTAAGCACGACAATTACAGGCCGTCCACGCCGATAGGTAGTGTCATCATTGCTTGGTCCAGTGCCAAAACCCATCGCTTGCAGTTCCATCATGACCTGATGGTCCGGCTCAGTGAGAAGTTCAGAGCCGTCACAGACAAGCAGTACAACATCAGCGTTCTCAGCAGCAGTGCGGCTCCGTTGCACACCGATCTGTTCAACGGGATCATCGGTGGGCGTAATACCTGCCGTATCAATGAGATGCAACGGGATGCCACGCAGGTTGGCGATCTCTTCAACGGTATCGCGTGTGGTTCCCGCAATTGGCGTCACAATGGCGCGTTCGCTGCGCAGCAAAGCATTCAACAGGCTTGATTTGCCAACATTTGGCCGCCCAATAATAGCAGTGCGCAATCCTTGTCGATAGAGGCGTCCCTGTTCTGAACCAGCCAGTAGAGCATCTACGGCCTGTTGAGCGAGGGCAATTAACGCTTGCAGTTCTTCTACTTGTGGTGTTGGCACATCCTCCTCGGGAAAATCAATGCTAGCTTCGATGCGTGCAATTACGCCGAGCATAGCATAGCGTGCAGCCTCGATCTGCTCAGAGAGCCGCCCGCGCAACTGCTGCATAGCAAGACGCTGCACGGCCTCCGTTTGTGCCCCAATCAGGTCCATGACGGCCTCAGCCTGCGCGAGATCGAGCCGTCCATTGAGAAAAGCGCGTTGTGTAAATTCGCCCGGACGAGCCATACGCGCTCCCTGTGCCAAGACAGCACGCAGCATACGTCTGAGCAGTAGTGGGCCACCGTGACCTTGTATCTCGACGACATCCTCGCAGGTATACGTGCGCGGTCCATACATAAAGGCAACCAACACTTCATCCAACACTTCAGCAGTCATTGGGTCAATGATGTGTCCGTAGGTAAGTTGGTGTGAAGGCGGCAACGCTTGCTGGCCTTCAGGGCGGCGCAATAGCGGCAAGACGACGCGAAACGCATCCGCGCCGCTAACACGCACAATCCCAATGCCACCCGCTCCCGGTGGTGTGGCAATAGCGGCAATAGTATCATTCTGCATGGCTCGATTATAATACAATCCTCTTGTTTTGCCTAGCCTAACGAAAACTGTAACGTATGAACACCTGTAAAAACCGTAGTACTCTGTCAAACGTC
>DAICZM010000536.1 GCA_027311145.1 Ktedonobacterales bacterium | reverse complement strand
GACTCACGTACACAATGGAGAGTTTTGTCTCTGATTTAGAGGCAGTCCTGGAAACAGTGCAGATACTGGAACCGATCCATCTCATCGCGCACTCTTTTGGAGGAGCTATTGCAACTGAATACGTGGTTCGTCATCCTGACCATGTTCGCAGTCTTGTGTTGATCGGCGTGAGTACACACTTCACCATGATGCCTCTGCTGGGAAGACTACTACACATTCCCGATCCATTTTTTGGCTTCGCAGCAAAAAAGCTAGGCGTTGCCCTCTTTGCATCACAGCGAACACTCAAAGGAATCCATGAAAAGATTATGCCCCTCTGGTACATGCAACCATTCTCTATCTCCACACTTGTCATACTCGGATATCGTGACAAGGTCTTCCGACGCAAACTCTATGAAGATGTCCTACTCTGCAATCCCAGCGCACAACTGGTTGATATTCCGGTCTCAGCGCATCTCGTACAGCTAGAGCGACCCGATGCGGTCAACCGAGCGATTAGCCTCTTCATCGAGAAACAGACGGATGCAAAGATGGGCAAAAGTAGCGTAAAGAAACAACAAAATATTTTCCAGCGGATTGCCCGCAGAATTTCCTTTGCTGCACAACATACAGAGATGCCCTGGCTCAACCATTATGATAGTAATGTCCCTGCTCAAGTTCCACAGCCCAAACAACTCCTTCACGAAATACTCAGCACCAGTGCCGCTGCATTCCCGCACCGTCCCGCCATCATTTTTTTTGAGCAACAGATACAGTATCACGAACTCGATAGCTTGAGTACTCGCTTTGCTCATGGCTTACGCAACTTAGGCATCCAGACGGGTGATCGGGTTGCCATTGTCCTGCCCAATATCCCACAGAGTGTGATTGCTTTTTACGGCACACTCAAGGCTGGGGCAGTTGTTGTCTTTGGCAATCCCCTTTTGCACGAACAAGAACTTCATCGCCAACTCGACGAAACCAATGCGCGTGTGCTGCTCACGCTGGAGTCTCTGCGCGAGATGGCCAAACGTGTGTGTGCTGATACCAATATCACACAGGTGGTCTACACCAATATGCACGAATATCTTCCCAGGCGGCGGCGTGATACGCTGCTACGTCTCATCAAAGAGAATCCCCTCGCTGAAGCACTTTCTAGCCCCTTCTTAGCAAAAAATGATGATCCCCCAAAAACTGCTGTACGCCCTTCTAAGCGGCCTTCATTCCGTGTATCTTCTTTTTGGGATTTACTACGCCGCCAACCACTCACCCCCATCGAGAGCGGCACAACCTCTCATGATCTGGCACTCATCCAATACACAGCGGGAATGACCAATCTACCTAAAGGCGTCATGCTCTCTCATGGCAATCTCGTGGTCAATGTCGTTCAGCTCTGCCATGTTGTACCCGATGCCGCACGTGGGCACGAGGTCATCCTCTCGATGTTCCCACTTTCACACATCTATGGCATTACCGCTGGCATGAACGCGGCGATTGCCTGGAGTGGCTCACTACTTCTCGTACCCACAACAGATACAGACGTACTCCTCGCAGCGATAAAACGACATCATCCCAGTATGCTGACTGCCTACCCAGGTCTGCTGCTTGAGATAGCCAACTATCCGCATGTACGCAACTACAATGTCTCCGCTATTCGTCTCTGCATCAGCAGCTCAGATACCTTGTCTGTTGAAGTGCAAGAAGCGTTTGAGAAGCTCACACGGGGACACTTGATTGAGGCATATGCCTTGACAGAAGCTTCTCCTTTAACACACATCAATCCCTCCAAAAGCGAACGAGGCACTGGTAGCATCGGCCTTCCTTTGCCCAGCACCAACGCACGCATTGTCGATATAGAGACAGGTGAAACACTACCGCCAGGCGGCGTGGGAGAACTATGCATTTGTGGACCACAGGTCATGCAAGGCTACTGGCAGATGCCAGAAGAAACAGCTAAGATACTCTCCGATGGCTGGTTACGGACAAATGATGTGGTTCAGATGGACGCAGACGGCTTCTTTACCTTTATTGATCGCAAACAGCACTTGACCCTCTCTAGTACACACAACATCTATCCCCGTGAAGTTGAGGAGGTCTTGTATGAGCATCCCAAAGTTCTTGAAGTGGCCGTGGTGAGCATGATGCCACCAGCAGAAAAGAGTGGGAGTCGGATCACCCGTTCACTCAGTGCGCCACCAACACCATTGATACAAGCTTTTGTCGTCGTGAAACGTGGTCAACGAGTCACTGCCGATGAGCTACTGGCCTATGCCCGTGAACGTCTGGAGGACTACAAAGTGCCACAACGCATCGAGTTTCGCACAGAGTTGCCGAAAAATGCCGTTGGGAAAATCGTCAAAGGCCTGCTCTTCAAAGAAGCGCGTTATTAAGAAGAAAAAGTGCTGCCTCATGGAACGGGTGGTGGTCAGTTTTCAATAGAGCGTATCTATGGTTATGGTGTCTGCCAGCCGCACAAAAAGAGTGAGGAATTCTCCCTCTCTCTTCATACTATAACCCGATTGACCAGTTGCTCGGCGTAGTCACCCAACAGAGGAAGTTTGTAGTACCTGCCCCGATAGGCAGCCACCATCAGCACAATCCAGCCAATGAAGCTCACCAAACCTATCACACCTCCAAATCCAAAGAGCGAATAGGGGAAGAAACTGCATACCCACTCCAGGATACTCATTGAACCAAAGAACAGCAGCGATTGTACAGCATGGAAGCGAACAAAGCGACTATTCCTCTCCAGCAGGAAGAAGACTAGGCCTCCAACCCAACCGAAAAGATAACAGAACAATCCAGCAGTACCAAGCTTCAAACCCATCTCCGTTCGCTCACGCGGATTGACATCCCCTGATGACCACTTACCATCTACAGGCTTCCAGTATTGCTGTTGCTCCTGTCGATACGGCGAATAGGGTTGATTCGGTAGGTAAGGCTGTTGCTGATAAGCACCCTGCGGACCTAATTCCCCCTGATATTCAGACGACTGCTCTGGAATAGGCTCATCCCTGTTCTCACTTGGAGTCTGTAATGGATGTGAAACATTCTGCATAACTCACCACATCTTTCTTCTGGTAAGATCATTAATGACACAACCACTTTACCAGATTTGCTAGCTTTCCTTTTCATCTTTTTTAGCATAACGCAACACGCTCACAAATATCTCACATACAT
>DAICZM010000535.1 GCA_027311145.1 Ktedonobacterales bacterium | reverse complement strand
GTGTGACGCCCTGGGTGTGGTTGCCCTGCCCCCTCTGATATGGTATACTACTTTGCACTGTGTTAGGAAGTATGGCAATGAGATCAGGGATAGATGATAATGTTTTACGATCATGCAAAAATATCTGTAAAGGCGGGCGATGGTGGGAATGGCTCGATGCATTTCCGCCGCGAGAAGTTTGTGCCAAATGGGGGACCGGATGGCGGTGATGGGGGACGTGGTGGAAGTGTGTACGTAGAGGCGACAAACAACCAGAATACCCTTATTGATTATCGCTACCGCCATCATTTCAAAGCAGATAGTGGTGAGGCGGGAATGCGCCAGAAAATGCACGGTGCAAAGGGTGGCGATATCGTGCTGGCGGTTCCGTGCGGGACGATCATTCGTGATGCGGAAACGCAGGAGATGATTGCCGATCTGGTAGATGCGGGACAACAAGTGATGGTGGCACGTGGTGGCCGTGGTGGTTTGGGTAATACGCATTTTGCCACGTCAACCCACCAGGCTCCAAAAGAGGCACAAAAAGGTGAGCCGGGCGAAGAGCGTTGGGTGACTTTCGAGTTGCGTTTGATTGCTGATGTTGGGTTGATAGGTTATCCCAATGCAGGTAAATCGACGCTGCTCTCAGTGGTAACAGCGGCGCAACCGAAGATTGCTGACTATCCGTTTACCACGCTGACGCCCAATCTGGGTGTTGTCGAGGTTGGAAATGTGCGTGGAGGAGATGGTAGTGGTTTTGTACTAGCGGATATTCCCGGCTTGATCGAGGGTGCGGCACAAGGTGTGGGGCTGGGTCACGAATTTTTGCGCCACGTACAGCGCACACGTTTGCTGCTCCATATGCTCGATGGTGCGGCCCTGGAGAGAGAACCCTGGCAGGATTTCCTCACGATTAATAATGAGTTGAGCGAGTATGATCAACATCTGGCATCCCGTCCACAGGTGGTGGTCTTGAATAAGATGGATACAGCGGAAGCTCAGGAACACTGGCAAGTGGTGAAAGAAAAAGCAGAGGCGGCAGGCTATCCTGTCTTTGCGATCTCGGCGGCGACTCATCAGGGGACGGCAGAATTAATGCAGTTTGCGGCTCAGCGTTTATTGGAAATTCAGCAGGCGGAGATGGAGAAAGCGGCAGCAGAGCCTTTGACGGATATGCAAGGGCCTGTCTTGCGTCCACAGCCGGAGGATGCCTTCACGGTTTCTAAAGAGAAGGGTGTATTCGTGGTGCGTGGCAAGCGTATTGAGCGCATTGTCAGTATGACTGATATAGAGAGCGAAGAGAGCATGGACCGCCTGCAAATGGCGTTGGAGAAGACCGGCGTCACGAAGGCTCTTGAGGAAGCCGGTGTGAATGTGGGTGATCTTGTGCGTTTTAATAAGATCGAACTCTACTGGGGGGAATGAGCATGCGAGGTGTTGCTTTGCAATAAGGGCAACATATCGGGAGAAAAGTATGCTATACTGAGTAATGCATGTGCTATTTCGGCGGCGAGCAATGGATATCACGTCGCCGATAAGACTGAAAGCATTATGAGGTTATGGGCGAGACAGTAAACTTACGTTTTCAACGTCGCGAGAGCGGAACCTTCGCAGTGCAGGTAAAAGAGAGTTGGTCTGGTCAAATGGTGACAGGCAACTTTATTCCTCCATATACCAGCAAGCAGCTGACCTCTGTACAGAAGAAATTAAACAGCTTAGAAAGCACCAATCAGGAATTACGGGAAATAGGGAATCGTCTCTTTTTATCGCTCTGTGGCGAAGATGGCGTGCATGACACGCATCCGGTCTCAATAGAGCAATCGGTACGAGCGATGTTGCGTGGCGTTATTCAGCGCACGTTGCATCGGCGTGGGACGGTGGCTCTGACGTTTAGCTTTGATAGCGATTGTGATGAGTTCATCCGTTACCCCTGGGAACTTTTACATAATGGCGATCATTTTTTGCTGGGGGCGGGCATTTTTACGTTGACACGAGCCTTGCTGCGTACCGATTTGCCAGTCGGCTGTGAATTGCCTGTGCGCTTGCCCTTGCGAGTGTTGTATATCGGTTCGTCGCCGACCGATTGCGCACCTCTGGAGATTGAGCGGAGTTTTGAGGCACTGGAACGTGGTTTGGCGTCATTGACGGAGACCAATCAGGTATTTCTGGACCGTCTGGAGCCGCCAACATTCGATCAACTTGTCCGTTACTTCACTTCTTACGGGGGAGCAAGTCTGCTGGATGACAACGAAACCGTGATTCCTTGCTATGTGGTGCATTTTGATGGGCATGGAGCGTATGGGCGTCTGTGTTCTGAAGATACGTGCTATACCCTCAATGAGCCTGAGGCGAAGAAGTGCGTGGAATGTGGCAGGTCGCTGAGCCGTATCAAAGCGCAGACCTATCTGTGTTTCTGCAATGATGAGGGGGGGAAACGCTATATTGATACGCAATCGTTGCGCGAGTTGTTTCTCAGCAGTGATGTGCGTCTAGCGGTGTTTTCTGCCTGTGAAACCGCTACGATCACGCATGAGCAGATGCATCGCCATCGGCGGGCGGCGGTTGATGCCATGTTGGCAACGGCATTGGTCACGGCTCAGGTTCCAGCCGTGATCGCGATGCCATTTTCGCTGCAAGATGATCTCAGCCCAACCTTTGTCTATCATTTTTATGAGGCGTTGGCGGATGGAAGAACGCTAGAGGAAGGGTTGACACGTGCGCGGCAGGCATTGTTGCCGATGCAGCAGAAAAGCTGGTTTATTCCCGTCTTATATCGTCATATTGCGGAAGGGCAAGAGGGTCCAGTTGCGCTGTTGATGAAGCGTGATGCTCCTCAGGAGCATGATTTGTTGGAGCATCTGGGGCCGCCGTTCGTGTTTATTGGCAGAGAACAAGAATTGCGCAATCTGAATGCATTGATTACTGCGGCGAAGGGCGAGCAGGTAGAGAGTACGCATTTGCGTGTGAAGCTGCATCCTGGTACGCACCATATTGCGCTCACGGGTCCGGCCGGGATTGGGAAAAGCGCGTTGGCTTGTGAAGTGGGGCGGAGAAACCGTGAACGTTTTCCGGGCGGTGTTATTGGGATTTCGTTACAGGGTGGCAAAACGTTCGGCGAGGCTTTGGATGAAAATTCAACGATACCAGCCACTTGATTTCACCGCCCATCGTCTGCGCTCGAAATAAATGCACCACCTGGCGCAAGAA
>DAICZM010000534.1 GCA_027311145.1 Ktedonobacterales bacterium | reverse complement strand
ATTTGGAACAGTTGAGCAAGGTGTAGAGGAACTGGATAATAATGGATGAGGCATAGACAGTTGCCCCGGCAACTGTCTATGCCTCATCCATTATTATCCAGTTCCTCCAACAGCTTCTTATCCAGTTTACTGCTCAAATCGAGTTTGGCGAAGAGGTCGGGGCGGCGTTGGCGGGTGCGGCGCAGCGATTCTTTGCGCCGCCACCGGGCGATCTGTTCGTGATGGCCTGTAAATCATTTTGCTTCGTGGGCGAAAATTGGATAATTAAGTGGGCGGCAAAACCTGTAAAAGAGATATATCCAGTACAGGAAAAGAACTCGCGCCGCGCTATAGGCCGTTTCAGGTGCCTGAACACTCACCCGTTGAATGATCCAATTTCTGCCCACGAAGCAAAATGATTTACACGCAGGAGACGTATCTCTTCCACGCGTCGGTACGCGAGAATCTGCGCTACGCCCGCGAGGATGCCACCGACGAGGAGATGATCGCCGCAGCCAAAGCTGCCGCCATCCACGAGCGCATCATGGAACTGGACGAGGCGACCAGCGCGCTGGACACACACTCCGAGCGCCTGATCCAGGCCGCGCTGGAGCCACTGATGCAGGACCGCACAACGCTGGCCATCGCTCACCGTCTCTCGACCATCCTGGCTGCCGACATGATCCTGGTGGTCGAGAAAGGCGAGATCGTCGAGCGCGGCACCCACGAAGAGCTACTTGCCAACAGCGGCCTGTACGCACGTCTCTACAACGAGCAATTCGTGAGGGGCACAATTGAAGAGATGTCAGAGGACGCGGGATAAAAATCTTCTTCGTTCTGACTATCGCAGCTAATAGCCCATTAGGTGCGATAGCTTGCCCTTTTCTGACGAAAACAGTACACTCAGCTTCATCTACCGTGACCAGAAATTCCGTATTAGGTGCGATATCACATGAAACGAGGTGATTTTTTGCCAGCCGTGACCCTGCGAGATGCTTTTGAGCACTTCCTCGAAAGCTCCTCTTTTGCCCAACGCACCCGCGAAAGTTATACCGAGGATCTGGCACCACTGTTAGCCGTCTGCGGTCAGGCACCTCTTCCCGCGCTCACGGGTGAAATTGTCCACACGTTTCTCGCGCACCAAGAATCGCTCGCGCCCGCCACCTACAATCGGCGCCTGGCTGCCCTGCGCAGCTTCATCCGGTGGCTCCGCACTCAAGGGTGGCAGATCGAGGATCTCCTGGAGAAGGTGGAGCGGAAACCGGAGGGAAAACAGACTCCCCGAGCGCTCGATGCACAGCAAGTCGAGTCTCTCTTGCGTCAGATCACCAACCCACGCGACCGTGCCCTCTTCTGGCTGATCTATGATGGAGGTCTGCGCTGCCAGGAAGCCCTGGCTATCGACATTGAGGATATTTCCTGGCCGGATCGCTCCATTCTCATCCAGGGTAAAGGCGACCGCCCACGTGAGATGTTTTTTTCGCGCGCCGTCGGAACACTGCTGGACAAGTATCTGACGGCGCGTGGAGGCCCGACATCGGGACCGCTGTTTGTGACACAGCGCAAGGCCCGTCTTCCTCGGCGCGCCGACCTAACGCCTGATGGGTATGCTCGTCTCTCGTATCGCCAGGCCGACACGCTGTGGAAACACTATACTCCTGGGTGGGATCTGCACCAACTGCGCCACACCGCCATCAGCGTCCGGGCCGCCCATGAGTATACGGAAATTGATCTCAAGCGCTTTAGTGGGCATACCTCCTTACGTAGCCTGGAGCGCTACATCGCCGATAACCGTGAAGCAGCCAAACGCAAAGCGCGCGCCTGGGAACGTCGTCAGGGGTAGAAAGGGACCATCATGCCACGAATCGACGAGACTGCCTATCGGCAGCGGAAGCGCACACCGACGGAGCGTGAGTTGTATACGCCGACCCTTGATGAGCGTCTCCTGGCCCAACAACACACCACAGGCAAACCGGCGCTGGTCGCCTTTTTGGTGCTGCTCAAAACCTTCCAATACCTCAGGTCTCAGAACGTCTCCTTTTTGAAACCTTGCTGTTCTCCTAAGGAGGATGTATGACCGGTCCGGATGTCACTCCACCACCGAAGCGACTGCATATTCTCGACAATGAGGAAATCGAGGCTCTCTATGGTAGACCTTGCTTTACCGTAGACGATCGCACGAACGTGTTTACACTGACCCAGCCGGAGAAAGACCTCCTCGCATCCTTTACACACATCCCTATTCAGCTGTATTTTCTCCTTCAACTGGGCTATTTCAAAGCCAAGCAGATGTTCTTCACCTTTACCTTTGATGATGTGGTCGAGGACGTCACATACCTGCTTGAGCGTTATTTTCCCGAGACGCCACTGCCAGAACTGCGGATACTCAATAAACGCACGATCCTCAAACAGCGGCAACGTATCCTGGAACTGTTCGGCTATCGCCTCTGTACGCCTACAGATCGACAGGACTTGTTTCTTCGTGCCCAACAAGCTGCACGAATCAGTAGCAAGCCAATCTATGTCTTGCGTGAACTCCTCCATTACCTCACCGAACATCGCCTTGTTAAGCCCGGCTATACGCTCCTCCAAGAAGAACTCGTCGGGAAGGCATTGACGGCAGAAGTGAAGCGCTTGGCGACCATGCTCCACACGCTTTTGTCCTCTGAAGAGTGTGTGGCGCTTGACTTGGAATTGCACCAAATTTGGGGGGGAAAGGAAGAGAAAAATGGTATTCTTTTCTCAGGAGGAAAACATGGGCAAGTCTCAACCTGTATACACCAAAGAATTCAAGCAGCAAGCCGTTCAATTGTTTAGAACGAGTGGGAAAAGTAAAACACAAATATCCAGGGAATTGGGTATTTCTGACAGTGCTTTGAGTAAATGGTGCAAAGAATTCGCAGAGCAAGGTGAAGAAGCTTTTCCCGGCAAAGGGCATCAAACAACCATCGAAGAAGAAAATAGAAGATTGAGAAGAGAAAATGAGATTTTACGGCAAGAAAGGGATATATTAAAAAAAGCGGTGAGCATCTTCGCGCAGCCTCATCCGTAAAGTTTCAGTTCATTTATACCTCTCGTCACCAATTTCCGATTGTCCGTCTGTGCCAGGTACTCGAGGTTTCAGAAAATGGCTATTACAACTGGCTTGCAAGAGGAAAAAGTCGAAGAAAACAGGATGATGAGCAGCTTGCGGAGCGTATAGAAGATGCGTCTACACAAAAT
>DAICZM010000533.1 GCA_027311145.1 Ktedonobacterales bacterium | reverse complement strand
CTGATCAACTGCTCCAATTCCTGACGTTGCGTTGCGGTGAGTTCTATTTTATAGTGCTGCATAGAGATCTCCTCTGAATACTTGGTTTTTTGTTTTCTTTTGAGGATATCTCTTTTCCTCCTTCTATGTCAAATGGAAACGGTCAGACTATTAGTGTTATAGTAACTGGTTTATGATACCGCTAGCGAACTCCTTTCTGCTACGCTGAACTTAAACACAACATTATGCACAAAAGCTACCATAGAAAGAAGCCTGCAAGCAGTATCACTTCTTGTACTAAAAGGGTGCAGTGGTGAAAATCTCTTCATACTAGACTCCAGGCACGGATATTCTTTCAAGTGATCTGGTCATATGGTGTCTATAGCACGAAATATGTGGAAAGCATTTCTTACTTTTACCTTAAAACTCGTGCTATTTGAACCAATTTACTAGTACGCCATAAAAAGCTAAGTAATATTTGTTACTCAGCCTTTCAACGTTCCCTGGCCATCATGGAAGTATTTTCATTTGTATCCCAAGTGTTTGCATGAACAGCAAGCTAAATTGCTCGGTCCACATACGATTGTCGTCGCTTCCTATCACTATCAAACTACCGCAACCACCAACAAGGACCTTTTGTACAAGTGTCTGATTATGGAAAAAACTCAGGTGATATTTAGAGGTGTCTGCCATAGGGCAAGGGGTTGGTTGTAGAGTAGGAGACTTGGACAGGGCATAGATAGCCGTATAGAGACGTTGTATGGCTTTAGTATCTTTAATTGTCCAATGATCGAGTGGGCGGTTCGAGATGCCATTAGTGCGTGTGACTTGTAACAATGTAAGTGTGTTTGCTACCGTTGTCGAACCAACATTGCTCGCTGTACCATTGTTGCGCGCAGCATACAGTACGGTGACCATGCTACCCACAATAAAAGCTATCGCCAGAAGAGCTACAATTGTTGCCAGTTGTTGCTGCAATTTTCTGCTACGCAAGGAACCGCCACGTTTTTGCCGTGTGCTCTGCTCCATTTGCAACTCTCGTGTCACACGTTGTTCTGATAATGATACAGGTACCTGCTTCCTTATCTCTTGCTGTGCGGCAACAATTCGCTGCCAGTTTTGTTGTAAAGACGTAGCCTCTTCTTGTGCTTTCTGGGTGTAGAGTCGTCTTAACGCATGAACCATCTGAGCATTACTCTCTGTTTTATCCTCCTTTTGATCAAAATACTCTATTTGCTCATCTATGCCTGTAGGGACAAAAGGTTTATCACTCTTTTTCATGACGCTGCTCCTCATTGTGTTCATAGAGACGACGCAAGGTATTAAGAGCACGAGCGAGTAGCGCACGCACGGCCCCATCGCGTTTGCCCAGTACAAGGGCAATTTCAGTAGAACGCAATCCGTAAATGAAGTGAAGTTGTAAGATATTTTGTTGCATCGCTGAGAGCTTACTGATGTGTACGCGTAATTGCGCATATTCCTCTTGCCGCAAGATAGACTGTTCAGGGTCGGATAGCATGTCTTGAAAGGGTGTCTCTGTAAACGCCTCCAACGAGAACATTTGGCGGCGGTACGTCTTGCGATAGTAGTCTATAACGCGGTTGCGTGTTACGCGCCAGAGCCATGCTCTTTGCTCTCTTTCCGAAAGGTCGTTAAAAGACGAGTATTCGAGTGCTTTGAGAAAAATCTCTACTAAGAGATCATCTGCATCCTCATGCGTCGTCGTGTGCATGCGTAAATATGCGAAAATCGGTGGCGCATGCTTCTCGTAAAAATTCGCCATAGTGGTATCAGGCGGTATATTCGCTGCATCTTTCTGTTGCCACATTCTGCTTTCCCATCTTTCTCCCACGGGAGTGATTTCGTCCGTCACAGATAACGTTCTGGTGGTCAAAACGTTACGCAAAAACTTCCGGGAGCTAAAAACTGGGTTTATACAGCACACACATCAATATCTATCGCATTCATAAATTTTGACATCAGCAGTGTCGCCTGGTCGCCCAATGGCACGCTCATTGCTTCCACCGCAGGCACAAGCGTCCACCTCTGGCGACCCTACTGGTGGTAGGGCACACTCCCTATGTTTTTGTGCAAAATGGGCTATTGCTTCATCTGTTATTGTTGTGCGCTTGATCCCCATATCGGTAAAAACATCAGCAAAATAGCCGCCAAACTCCGGGAGCGACTCCATCCCAGCGGCATCCTCGTCCAGCGAATAACCAACCAGGGCTATATGCTGGTGACGACTGCTGGTGGGAGCACAACAGCGTAATGCGGTAAAAGATAGTGAACTGGAGATCAAAAAGAGGGGAGAAATCCCCTAAAAAAGGGCGATATATCTCCTCTTTTTGGTTATTATTTGGCATATACTTCAAATAAGCAAAAATTACTATGAAAGAGAAAGAAGATCAGTAGCTATGTAATTTCCTTAAGCTTCCTGCTAACCAGTCCAAAGTATAAACATCAGAAGGTATATACTTAATAAGGTAAGGACATTATGCTTTCCGTCTTAAGGAAAAAGAAGGTACAACTTTCCTCTTTTTTCTTAACGCAGTTAAAATCAAGTAGCCCAAGTAAAGTTTGTACTATCGTTGAGTATCTCAATACAAATGAAAGGATTTTTTATTCATGAAAAGCATTAAAAAGCCCAGTGTGGTTAAAGTCAGGGTGCTGCTTAGCCTCTGTTCGCTCATTATGTTGATGTGTCTTATATTATTCACATCAAATTCTTCTGCGTTAGCAAAAACAAATAGTTATGTGAATGATGGAAACACTAACCCTTCATGGAATTTTTTAGGTTGCGGGACAGGGTGGAATCCTCTTTTTTATGTCAATTATACTGTCAAATATGCGTACACAACAGGGTCGCAAGCATGTTCGGAAGCAGTATGGGATGATCATCAGTTTTCGCAAAATAAAAGTTGCTATGTTTTTGTGCTTATACCTGAGTATTTTGCAACAGCTAGGATAGCTTACGGACTCTATGGATCTCACGGTTTAATAGAAAGAGATGTTATTAATCAAAAAGCTGTCAGCGGGTTTGTCCTGTTGAAGCAAACTCCAGTATTTGGTATCAATCATATTCTTATCTCCAGCAACAATGGAGAAATAGGTACATATATGGCAGCTGGACCTGTTCAATTCGATTGTCAGTAACGTATTGCGAAATATTTCATTCTTTCAAGCATTAGCTGTATGTTTTCTCGTAAAAACATGAAGCTAAGAG
>DAICZM010000532.1 GCA_027311145.1 Ktedonobacterales bacterium | reverse complement strand
ATCCATTACCAGGATATGCTGAAGATGAATCAGCGGCACTTCGGTGACGGTTTTCTGTTCACGGGTTACACGCACGCGCCCCTGATGCTTGCCAATAAACGAGCCTTTGCCTTCGACGATCAAATCCATGCGGGATGTTCCTCCTTCATTAGGTGCTATTCAGAGCGGAATATCGTTTGTCCTTTATGTATCTATCGCCCGTAGGGACCGATTCATCGCGTCCGCGCTTATGCATCAACTATGCCTGATTTCCTTTGGCACAGTGTTGCATGGGCGCGGCGGACGCGATGAATCGGTCCCTACGGGTATTTACAGCGATTCATGTGTATAATTGCCGTTTGCCCGCTCTTAGTACAAGTATAGAAAGAACCCCCCGCAAAGAGTGCGGAATTTTTGGGCGATTTTGCTCGTGTGCCAAAATTCATTTTTGGATGGTATACCAGCCGTTGCCCTTGACGACGCTCTTGCCGACGTGGATCAATTGTCCCCACACCAACAATTCGTGGAAAGGGGCAAGCTGGCCCGCGAAGGTCACAGAGCCGAGCAATCCGCTGATCGGCATGGAGCGTTTCTGGCGGTTGGAGTAGCTGCGTACCTCTTCCCAGCGCGTTTTGTCCTCCTGACAGCGCACCTCTGAAGCGAGGGCAACCAGATCAACCTCCTGTTCGCTAGGGAACGTAAGCGTCTCACCATCGCCATAGGCCGCCACTAACGTATGGAGTCGCTCTAAAAGCCGTTGCACGAGAGGGCGAAATTCCGCGCGCAAGACCAGGCGTTCGCGGTCGATCAGGCGTGTGGGCGTGAGAAAATCGAGCGTCAGGGCTTCGGACGAGAGCGTTGCCGCTTCAGCCGCTATATCGCTCTCAATCACAGCTTTGGCGGGTGTCTGTACCTGGGGCTGCCCTGCCTGATAGAGTACCTGTCGCTCGTCATGCAGGGGATGATAGGACTCGACGCGCACAATATGGAATTTTCCGCGCTGCCCACGATTCTCCGGCAAAGAGCGTCCCAGCCCGTTCGCCTCGATCTCAGAGAGCGAGAGCATCAGATACGGTAGCAGTTGAATGATTGAGCCGAAGAGGGTGATGCCAAAGATCATTTTGTCGCCACGCTCATAGCGGCGCGCATTGCCCAGTGGCGGCAGGATGATATACGGACGGGGAATATCGCGCCCGCGAGTGTTCTCCTCGCGCAAGGGAGCAACCAGTGTGCTGACCGGGCACATGCTGTGCAACTGACACTCCGCACACGATGGCGCGGACTTGTTGTAACAGAAACGCCGCCAGACCGCGTTAAACAGTGAGCCGCGCAGCGAGGCCCCGCTATGGTCATCCAACTCCAGCGGGGTGACGACTTCAGTAGTGAACAGTAAGGGATAGATGGCAAAGGCCATGACTCTCTACGCCTCCTTATCCTTAATCTTAATATGTGTGTACCAGCTATAACTGCGACTGGAGCGTTCCAGGCGATATGGCAGCACGACATGGCGAATGACACGCCCTTTGCCCATCGTAACGCGCTCATCGCTATAGATATTGGCCTGCTGAAAGGTCAGGGTGGGACCACAGTCGTCGAGCATTTGCAGCGTGCCATCGCGATAGTACGACGATCCCTGCTGAGCCGTCAATTCGACAAATCCCTCCGGCAATTGCGCAACCTGCTCTGGCCTATCCATGATCTGCACAAAGCCCCCACGCCGCCCAAAGTAATTGACACCCATCAGTAGCGAGGCGAACTCGGTTGGTAGCTCTGAACTAGCAGGAGCAGCGATGGCGATGCGCAGGACATCGCGATACTGAACGTATTCTCGAAACGAGATGGTCGAATAAAACGGATAGTTGCCCTTTTCAATCATCTCAGCAATTCTTTCGCGCCTTCTGGCCTCAAAAGTCTCGCGTGTCTCATCGGGCTTCTTCGAATCCTTGAACTCGACTGGTCGCCTGATCTTGATGAACGCGCTAAAGACGAGAATATCCTGCGGTAGGGCGACGGCTACCGCGAGGTCGCGTATCTGTGAAAACCAGCGTTCACCAGCTTCCAAGCCAAAGCTACGAATAGCGACATCCAACAGTGCCATTTTGATGGCATAGGGGCTGACCACCAGCAGCGTTTTGCCTCCCGAAGAGGTGGCGGCTGCTGGTTTGAGCGAGAAGGGCGCAACGGGCAGATAGCGTGCAACAGTCCACATGGCGAATGTTCCTCTCAAACCAGCAACGCACTACTTTCTCGTCGGCATCTCGAATGGTTCGACTGTATCCACGAGCGAGCGCATGATGGTGGCAAATTCACTGATCGAGCCGAATGTGCGAGCCTGCACCTGTGGCTCTTTTGTGCCATTAAGGGCACTAACGATCTCCTCCGTCTGTCTCCAGTAGAGCGGTGCCTTCTGCTCTTCGGTCGGCTCTACCTCTTCCATCAACGGGCTGACCAATGGCGCGGGCAACACGCCGGAACTGGTGGTGATGATACCCTGAAGGGCGACGAGGTGCGGAAGTTGCGAGGAACGCATGGCCCCGTTAAGTTCGATGAAGGTGTGGAGCAGACTTTCCAGCAGGAGGGCCGCACGCTTCTTCCGCTCACCCTCGTCGATGGCATAGTCTTGTTTGATATCGTTATAACCGATGCGCCCCAATTCTAAATGACAGACCATTGCATAGACGCCGCTGGAGGCCGGACGATGAAAGATACTCTGCCCCAGATTGCGCCCCGTCTTCTGATCTGCGGCGTCAGCAGCCAGCCGATCTTTGCTGCGTTCCGGCACATATTTCACATGCAGATAGCTTTCGGTACGAGTACGCTCTGGCAGGCCAATAACCCAGCCAAATTCGCTAATTGATTTACGAGGAATCGAACGCTTCTCGGCGGTGACGAGGATGCCAGCGACATCGTCCATAGCGCAACGTTCAATCATGGCATTGATGAACTGCGCGTCGGGTTTATCGCCGTTCTGTCCTTTTGTCCATTCCTTTAGCCATTCGTCGTCGGCATTGATGCGGTTGGCGTTAAAGCGACGGCACCCATCGCACAAGGCCATGTGGCGATCACGGGCCAATTGATAGAAATGCTCCATCAGAATATGTTTGAGCATATCACCAGAGATGGCGTTGACGCTGTGCAGCGTGCCAGTGTGATCGACGATTTCGACAATTCTGGTCTGTATCTGGTTACTTTCGTTGCCCTCGTTATTCAGGCTATGCATATCCAGGGT
>DAICZM010000531.1 GCA_027311145.1 Ktedonobacterales bacterium | reverse complement strand
CCCCTATGAAAAAATCACACAGGCCGCCTTAATACCCGTTGCCCATACGCTGGGAACAGATTTCAAGCCTGCGCCTCGGGAGCCACTTGATAGCGTGTTACACTGGGATCAGTGGTAGACAGCAACAAGATAGCTCACAAACGCGCCAATAGAGACGGCTCAATAGACGGAGCCAGTTGCGGGTCGAGATCAGCGAAAGCGCGCAAGAGGCCAAAACAGCCTGCAATCATCATATCTCCGTGCGGCGTTGCCTCGTAAGGATGCAAGGCAGAGCCGCGCAACAAGGCACGACGTGGCCCCGTCACCGCCAGAAAAGGCAGACTTCTGCTCTCTTGCCCCTGTTGCGCAGGGCGTAAACGCAACCCTTTCTGTACCTCCGACACGGGCAAAAGCAACGCGCCATGCCCACTGTCGGCAAAAACCTCTTCATTGGTGAGCGTGCCATCTGCCAGTTTCACCAGCAAGTCTTCTAAACGTTGCTGGCTGATCTCGCCCGTGTGATGCTCAAATAGACCAACAATCTTGCCACGCACAAGATGAAAGGCCAGTGTGTGGAAATTGCCAATATTGCAGATAATACATTCCTGCTGAGCGCGCACTGCCGGGTCCTCCAGCGAGCCAAGAGCTGCCGCGGAACCTGTGTCCATCAGCAAGAGCGGAACCCGTTCGTCGGAACCACTCAGGCGCAGATAACGAGCTGCGCTGCTAGCAACGGAGCGCAGACGCGTTAACTCAGCGGGCGTATCCTGCGCAAAGTAGGCAAACGCGCTAGGAACAGGATTGTGCTGTACCGCTTTAGCAATAAAATCGAAACGGAAACGGCGGTCACTCACCCCTGGCGGGGCCGCACCGTGATCGAAAACAGCGATAGCCAGGGCATCAAGACGCGGATCGACATCGAAGGCCTGCAAGGCCGTGAGAATTGCCTGCGCGTCAAAATCTTGCATCTCGATATGCACAGCATCGGCATCGGGTTTATGCAGACGATGCGTGGCTTCGTCTTCGTCAATAATCTCAAAACCCATCTGCGCTACCATCGACAGATCATCGTCAAAGGTGCGCGCCGCCTCTGGTGTGACCGCGACAGGAAAACCCGCCCGCGCGTGGTCGCGCACGGCCCAATGGCAGGGACCACCACCCATCGTCACACCCGTCAGCAAAATGGCCTGCCCGCGTTCTGTTGCACGCTTGACGCGCCCCGCCACGATCACCGTTGGCGAGGGCATAACCATTTTAAAACAATTCTCTATCGTCTTTCCGCTTTCAAACAGCAGAATATCTTGTGTTCCTGTGCCAACGTCAACGGCAAGAATACGTCTAGAAGTTGTCATCAATCTACTCCTGAGCAGCAATATATCCACTCTCAGGAGTATATCACGCGCACGCAGAGAGAACTATCAGGCAGATGTAGCTGTTTCTGGCGCAGGGGATTTTAGCGGTGTGGTTGCATCACGGTCACGCCTCCGCCGCTCGATATCACGGCTCTCGAAGATAACCATGAGCATTGAGAGCACGATGCTTACAACCGCCAAGATAATGAGAGCGTTCACTTTGAGATCAAGCGTTTTGACTACCCGAGCCATGCCAACAAGATAGGGCAGAAATGTGCCCGTGATATCACTAAGCAGGATACCAACAATCAATGCAATCACTTCCGTGAGCAGAAAAATAGCCCTGGCTCCCGCCGAACCAATCTTGCGACTGAATAGCTCAATTTTGCGCTCCGGCGTCGAACGAAAGTGCTGGTATCCCACCGGGTCGTTATCAGTCACATCAGCGGGGTCCTTCTGCACACGTCCCTCCACGCAATCTTCAATGTACCAGTTAATAATTTGCGTGTCATAAGAATTCGTGATGTATAATGCAAAAATACCGACTGCGAGAATAGGATAAAAGAGAACAATCGAGGCATCTTTTGCCTGAAAGCCCACACCAAAGAGCGTGCCAGCGGTAATCAGGGCAAACGAGATGATCTGATAACGCATGGCGAGACGCTGCGCAGTTTCATTTTTGAGAGCAGTATATTCGTTTAGCAGGAAATCCTTTTCAGGAATACTCATTGTCGGCTCCTCCCTTGCGATATGCTAACGATAGCGTTATTCTAGCATAGCTGAGATTATCCCACAATCATAAGATCTATACATCGCTCCTGTATACTTTTCCCTATCCCAACGTATTATAAAGAAAGCGATGAGATTCACCGAAGGATGAGATTATGATACAAGATCAGAATCAACACATTCTCTCTGCTGTTCCACCCTATCAACCTATTGAAGACTATGCGATGATCGGCGACCTGCACACAGTTGCCCTCGTCGGACGCAATGGCTCAATTGATTGGTGCTGCATTCCACGCTTCGACTCACCGAGTATCTTTGGTGCGCTGCTCGATGTCGAGAAGGGCGGCTTTTTTCGCATCGCGCCACCCGATATGACGAGCATTGGACATAAACAGATGTATTTCCCCGAAACGAATGTCCTGAACACTCGTTTTCTCTCAAAAGATGGTGTTGCCGAATTGACCGACTTTATGCCCATTAAAGAGATTGGCAGTTCCTTGCATCGTCATCATATCGTACGCGCCGTCCATGCGGTTCGTGGCTCCATGAACTTCGAGATAGTGTGCCGTCCTGCCTTTAACTATGCACGCGACCCTCACACAGTACACCTTTTGGATGGCGGTGCTATTTTTCATAGCGACCACTTCTCGCTTGCATTGACAGCAGACATCCCCATGCAAGAGGATGCACAAGGTGGGGTCAGTGCGCATTTCACACTACACGAAGGGCAGCAGATCTATTTTGTGCTAGAAAGTGCAAAAGATAGCGAGGTCACTCTACGCCCTATGAGCCACCACCATTATCAAGAGCTTTTTCAAGACACCATGCACTACTGGCAAAGCTGGCTGGCACACTGTCAATATCAGGGCCGCTGGCGCGAAATGGTGCAACGCTCCGCGCTGGCCCTCAAGCTCATGACCTATGCGCCAACCGGAGCCATTGTTGCTGCACCTACGACCAGCCTGCCAGAATCGATAGGCGGCGCACGCAACTGGGATTATCGCTATACATGGCTACGCGATGCCTCATTCACGCTCTACAATCTGCTCATGCTTGGCTTTACCGACGAGGCCGAAGCATTTATGGCCTGGCTTGATGCACGCTGCCACGAACTCAAAGAAGGCGGCGCGCTACAACCAATGTATACTAT
>DAICZM010000530.1 GCA_027311145.1 Ktedonobacterales bacterium | reverse complement strand
ATGAGATCATTTCCTCTATGTATTCAATAACCAGGTATGCCATCTGGCCTCTCTTCTGTAGGTTTTTAAGCATGGGTGTTCCTATAATTTTGACTCGGAGCAGTATTGAAAAGTTCTTTAAAATGACTTGGCATCGTTCTTACTCTTTCTATTTGGCTCTCTATGTATTCTGGTTCGTTTGATTTTCTCTTTATCTTCTTCAATAAGTATCCCATATACATCTCCAGGAGGGACCAGCGGAAGGCGCAAAAAGAAGGTGGTGCCCTTTCCTTCTTCAGACTCAAACCAGAGGCGTCCAGCATGTTGCTCAACCAGTTCATGGCACAGATACAAGCCCAACCCAGTTCCACTGATCCCGGTGGCTTGCGCATTATCGGCACGCATGAAACGCCCAAAGATGCGGGCCTGCTGATGGCGTGGAATGCCGAGGCCCTTGTCCTGCACCTGAATTTCCACCTCATTGTCGGCTGCAAAGGCTGCCAGCGTCACATGGACTGGGCCTCCGAGCGGGCTGTACTTGATGGCATTGGTGAGTATGTTTGAGAGAACCTGCTCGATCCGTTGGGGGTCAATCGTCGCTTGTAGGGTTGGTGGGTCCGCGTGCAGTGTCATCTGGTGCCGCGTTGTAGTTTTCTGAAAGCGTGTCACCACGCGCTGAACTAAAGACACAAGGTCAGTGGAGGTGCAGTGTAAGACCAACTGACCCGCTTGCAAACGGGAGGCATCGAGCAGGTCGTCGGTGAGATGAACTAAGCGATCTGTCGCGACGTCCAGATCTCCTATCATCTCCTGCTGCCACAGCGCAAGGCGAGGACCATGCCCCTGCGCTGTTTGTCGCATCAGCATGCCTACCGCTACTTTGAGTACGGTAAGCGGCTGGCGCAATTCATGAGCTGCAATCCCAATAAACTCGTCTTTGAAATACTCTGCTTCTTTCAGCAAGCTAACATCTTGATGGATCACCAGAGCCAGTGGCTCGCCACTCTGCGGTGATTGAGGATATCCAGAATGCTCGGGTACGCCGAGACTCTGCCAATGGGGAGTGGACAGCGGAACTGCATTGACCAGGATAGGCATTGTGGAACGCGACGGACGGAGGATCATCTCCTGATGCTGCAACACCGTTTCTCCGTCCAGCAACGCACGCATGGTGGCCCAGCCTTCCGGCGCAATCGGATTTTCCTGAGTATCGACAATGCGAATCGCATGTTCCTCTAAAAACGCACGCATCGGCTGTCCAGGAGGCCATACCGCGCCCCAGATGCTTGCGGCAGCACGATTAGCCATCACCAAGCGAGCATCGTGTCCATGCACCACGTAGATACTACTAGGTAAGATGTCCAGCAATTGCTGCAAGAAGGTGTACTGGGAGAGTAGCTCGGTGTGAACGGCGGTCTGTGCCTGTTCAAAGCGTTTTCGCTGCGTGATGTCTCGATTAATCTCTAAGATGGCTTTTGGGACTCCCTGCGCATCACGAATGAGGACCTGACGGCTTTCGACCACGACAGTGCGACCATCACGATGGGTATTCACCAACTCTCCTTCCCACTGGACCTCGCGTTCCAGGTGTTCATCGACCGCTGCACGGCTCACGGGAAAGCGTGTCTTGAGTAAGGTATATGTGACGCGTCCCAAGGCCTCCTTTTCGCTCCACCCATAGAGTTCTGCCGCCCCCTGGTTCCCGGAGAGTACACGGCTGATCTGATCTCGCACCATGATCGCATCATGGGCCAGATTAATAAGTGTGCTTTGCAGAACAAGCTGCTCCATCTGCTGTAACCGCTCCTGTTCCAGCCGTCTTCGGGTGGAAACGTCACGGATCGCCCCCATCACATGCAATGCCTGTTCCAATAGAACTGGGCGTACACTGATATCCACCGGAAACTCGCTATCATCCTTGCGTCGCCCCACCAGATCGAGGCTCACACCTAGCGGTTGAGGATGAGGCATGCTCACATAGCGGAGCAAATGCGCGGCATACGCCACGTGGAAACGTTCAGGCAGCACCATTTCTAGTGACCGCTGCTTCAGTTCCTCTTTGCTGTATCCAAAGAGGGCTGCCGCCTGTTCGTTCACGAGAACGATGGTCCCAACAGCATCAATCATGACCAATGCCTCAGGGGAAAAATCCAGGAGCATTGCCGCTTCTGCCATTGTGATCAGAGGAAGAAGGGCGAATGCGCTTGCCCGTTTGTCCTGCGGTAGCGTCTCCGCCGTCTCCTGAGGTTGCGCATCGTGGTATTCATTGCTCATTAAGAGATTATCCTTTGTCTGGATGATATGCATCTATCAGAGCAGATGGTCCGCACGGTGTTGCAATCATGCCCAACGACGCTTGGCTTGGAATTGCGCCCAACGACGCTAGCACGTCTACAGCTTCGCTGTCAGGGCATGAAAGAAGATCTCCTGGCACGAGGTGCATATTTCAAGAAATCGTCTGATCTGATCCTAATCACACACAAATAGAGAGAGTCGCCGAATGCATGGACAAGCATAATCTATTCATGCCTTACACGTATAGATACGTTTGATGATGAAAGAAAGAAGACATTCAGTGGCAGTATAGAGTAAACCCACGATACCGGACAGTGAACGAAGTCAACTTCTCCAAAATATCGTACATTACAAACAAGACAAGGAGAAATATACTGTACCCCATAATCTGGACGGGCCAATAAGATAGAATGAAGGAGTGAGACAGGTCTAGGACAGGAGAAGGATATGGCCTCACCCAGGAAACATTAGAGCGCAGAGATCAAAGCCAAAATAGCACTCGAAGCAATCAAAGGGATCAAAACGACCAATGAAGTCACAAACGAATTAGAACAGGCTAAGAGCGACGCTCCATCGATGGGAGGCACGGGTATTTCTGCGTACTCTTGACAAGATAGCTGGCCGATAATGAATGAACAAAAGGAAATGTTGCTCCGTTTTCCCATCGATTGACAGTGACTTTTGTCGTGCCAATACGATCAGCAACCTGTTGCTGTGACCATCCAAGCTCTGAGCGCGCCTTGCGCAGCCCAGAACCTCCCAGGCGATCGCGATTATTATCCTTTTTTGCCTTCAAGATATACCTCTTGCCATCTTTAAAAGATGGGAAAAGCAAAAGCAAATCCAGGCAGTGCTCTAGGTAACTCTTCCAATTGATAATCAGATGATAACAATGTTATTTCTCTTTCAAATGTGCTTATGGCATAGTTACTTATAGAG
>DAICZM010000052.1 GCA_027311145.1 Ktedonobacterales bacterium | reverse complement strand
ATACATCCTGTCGCTGACAGGTCAATGACAAGCATGATGGAGAAAACCTTTGCAGACAGAGCAACAGCAGATCGAACCAACGCTATCGGCAACAACTCATATAGCAGAAGCACAGAGTGGCGGTCAATGTCCAATTGACCATCGCTTCCTCAGCCGGCAGAAGACAACACAGCAGGTCGAACCTGTTGATCTGCCCATCGAATGTGATGCGCAAGGCACATGGCATGTGCGCGGCTTCAATGAGGCACGTACGATTCTACGCACTGGTGATACCAAACAGGCTGGCTTTAACGCTGAACAAATTGAGCAGTTTAGTACGCGTATGAAAGCCCCTATCCTCTATCAAGAAGGCAAAACCCATCATCAGCAGCGCAAACAGACGGCACGTTTCTTCACACCAAAAGTAGTGCAAAGCAATTATCGCACACTCACCGAGCGGCTTGCCGATCAACTCGTTACCGAATTTCAGCAGAAGAAACATGGCAATATTAGCCAGATGGCAGTGCTGCTAGCGGCACGAGTCGCCGGAGAAGTCATCGGTCTCAAAAATAGCCCACTTAAAGGCATGGTACGCCATATCGAAGCCTTTTTTGAGCAACCAATCACAGATACACAGCAACGCTGGAACCCGCGCCAGTTGCTGGCATCTCTACGCAGCAAGTTCGCACTCTCCCTATTCTTCTTCCTCGACGTCAAACCTGCCATTCACGAGCGGAGACGCACACCTAAAGAAGATATCATCTCATACCTGCTCTCACAAAACTACCATGATGCCGAAATTCTCACTGAATGTGTCACCTACGCCGCTGCTGGCATCACCACTACACGCGAATTCATCAGTATTGCCGCATGGCATATGCTAGAACAGCCCGTCCTGCGTGAACGGTTTCTCAACGCACAAGAAGAAGAACGATACGCCATACTACACGAAATGTTGCGTGTTGAGCCAGTCATTGCCCACATCTATCGCCGCGCTAATAGTGCTGTCACATTTGAAAGCCAGAACAAGCAGATCACGATTCCCGCAGGTGCTCTGATTGATATTCATGTCTATGGCGTAAATAGTGACGAGAGCATTGTTGGTGAACAACCGCTCATGGTCTGCCCGGGGCGCGAGTTGGCAGGCGAACGTGTCTATCAGGAGATGATGAGTTTTGGCGATGGGCATCACCGTTGTCCCGGTTTCTATGTAGCCATCCAAGAGACCGACATTTTCCTGCGTCGTCTGCTTGCGTTGGACAATCTACGCATCGAACACATTCCGACCATCAATTGGAATGTGACCACCTCTGGCTACGAACTGCGTGATTTCACCGTTACACTTGGCTAAGACACCCCTTAGCAAGACAAAGTAGAGGCCTGTTTTGTTGCTATATAGCATATGTTCCATAGCAGCATGTACAATATTCATAGAGGGGCTTCACCTTCGCACGCTACTATGCACGTGCAGTTATCTAGCCCAAAACAGGCAAAATCATGCCTAGCTCATGCGGGGAAAATTGAAATCTTACACTAAGGGACAACGCGCCATGCAGCGAAATTTCGGTCACCATCTTCAGCGTTCGCGCGAAGCGACACGCTCACTCCTCACAAACGAAAATCGTTCCCTCGGCCTGCCATCTCTGCTCACACGTCTGGGCGATCTGACACGTTCAAACGCCTTCCTCTGGGCCGAAACAGGACTACGCATGCAAGAACAGCACAGCCGAGGAACTGCTGCTGGCCTCACCTTGTCACGTTCACTCGTACTGGCCACACTGGCAGCCGACCTCTTCTCCGGCTATCTCACACTACGAGAACGCGCACGCCTCTGGCCTCATCTGGTACAAGAGCGCGACTGGGAACTTCAGCACCAACGTGGCGCAAATCACACGCTAGACACAGCCGCTTCACTTGGCGGGGCTATGATTAAGGCTTGCCAGTTTGCTTCAACACGCCCAGACCTATTGCCCGCCGTCTATATCCAAACCCTTGCACGTCTCCAGGACCGCATGCCACCACATCCCTGGTCTGTTATCCAAACCGAAATCTCCCAGGAATTGGGACGTAACCTCACAGATGTCTTTGCGGAAATCGAGCCGGAGCCAGTCGCAGCCGCATCGATTGCCCAGGTCCATCGTGCGCGCTTGCACGATGGCCGCCAGGTCGCGGTCAAAATACAATATCCCGAGGTGGCCAGTCTGATCTCGACCGACCTCGCATTAATAGAACGTGTCCTCACGCTACAGCCGCGTGTCGCACCGAATCTTCAATTTCGACCCATCCTCGACTATCTCCGTGCCACCCTGCCATTAGAGCTTGACTTCCGTCGTGAGGCTCGCCTCATGACAAAACTACGCACAGCACTCCGCCCGCACAGCAATGTAGTTATTCCCACCGTCATCCCAGAACTAAGTAGCGACCATCTGCTCGTCATGGAATTTATGGATGGGATCAAAATAACCGAACGGGCAGCACTCGTCAAGGCTGGCATTGATCCAGAACAGGTTGCCCGCCAACTCAATGAGCTATACGCAGAGCAGATGATGCAGCTTGGCATTCTGCACGCCGACCCACATCCCGGCAATATCTTCGTCCAGCCAGGGTCCAATGGTCCACTCCTCGTCCTACTCGATCACGGTTTGACCGTTGAAATGGCCCCCGCGCTGATGCACTCACTGCGCACGATGGTACAAAGCCTTACCGAGGGTGATTTTGCCCGTTTGACACAAGCACTGGTAGATGCTGGTCTACAACTAGACGAGGAGACCGAGATCACCACCTTGCTTCAATTGGTCGGCGTCCTCTTCGGCGGCTCGACAGGCGACATGCAAACCAGCACCTCACCAATCGCTGTTAGCTCACGCCTTGGGCGTAGCATTGGGAGTCTCTCGATCGACTTGATTCTTGTTGGACGTGCGCTTGGCATGCTCGATGGCATCACCCGCCAACTTTCTTCTACTATCGATGTTTTAGAGATCATCGGACAGTATAGTAGCACACAAACAGCACAAGCATCCTAACGTAGTACTCTGTCAGCCATCATAGAACACCCACGAGGGATGACACCTCTCGTGGGTGTCATATGCGACGATGTTTGACAGATTACCACAAACATGGGCGGCATCACGCGCTTTCTCCCACCAACGCCTCTTCAGCCAGTTTTCTCGGCTTCCGAAATGTGACCCACCAGAAGAGAGCCATCAGCACCGCCAACACAACTGTATAGGGAAGTAGCGACCAGATACCCACTATTTGTGCCAACAAACCTGCCAGCCAGGGGAAAATTGCGATGCCGAGAATACTTAGGCTCACCAGAAAGCCAATCGCTCCTGCAACGAAGCGCGTATTCACAATATTCGGCACCAATGCAACTGCGGTAGGATAAATCGGCCCCAGGCTCAAACCAATGAAGCAGAAACCAAGCGCAGGGAAAAGACCAAACGGTAGCAACCAGACCACAAGCGCGCCACTGAATACCCCTACAATACAAAGATAAATCAGCCCCACATTGCTCAGGTGAATCTGCTCAGCCAGCGCGGATAACGTAAAACGTCCTAGCGTTAAACCCAACCAGTAACCACTCACAATGGCACTTGCGAAAAATGTCTGTTGGTGCAAGCTCTCAACCAGAAAACTATAGCTCCAGTTCCCTAAACTGACCTCAACACCCACGTAGAACAGCAAAAACAGTGAGATGCACCAAACCACTGGCAGTTTCAGCACACCTAGCAGGATATTCTCTTTTTTCTCCTCACGCGAACGCTCGCCTGTATTGACGGGCACAGCCTGTGCTTCAAAAGCTAGCATCACACCCAGCAACAGCGGCACACTGAGCAGAGTCCAAATGAGATAGACGCTATTCCATTGCCAGTTTAGAGAGAGTGCCGCTGCCGCAATAAACGGCCCCAATAGCGCACCCGCGCCGTAAAAGGCATGCAACGAATTCATCAACGTCGTATGACGCGGCAAAGCTACGACATAAGCATTCAAGCCGGTCTCAATGAACGCCATGCCAACGCCCATAAAGAAACGTGTTACCAACAAGAGCGAAAACGGAGGCTTGATACTCACCGTCAGCGTGCCTAGCAAAAAAGCCAGCAGACCAAGAGCAAGGAAATTGCGCAAGCCTATCCGCTCCAGAATGAGGCTACTGGTAAACGCAGAGAAAAAATAGCCAACAGAAGAAGTCAGAAAAATAAGGCTAATCGTCGACTTATCAACACCATAATAGGCTCCCATGTTTGGCAACACAACACCCAGCGCGCCACTATTAACCCCAATCAGAACAAAGCCCAAAAAGGCGAGGATGATGCGGATACGTGCATGTTTCAATCAAAGTACCCTTTTTGTAGGCATCAATGTCTCTCACATTGCTTGCATTATCGGTTATGCTACTAATATAACACAAGCAGCAGTCCCTCACCCAAACATCGATCTATTCATCACCAGAAAAAGGTTCCAGACGCACCGTATGGATTTTTTCCTTCGCCACAAGTGAGAGGCGGCGCAAATGACGCTCCTTCTCTTGCAATCGCTGCTCATACAGCATGCAACGATTCTCATAGTCCTGACATACCTGCGTAAACTGCCGTCGTAATTGTTTGTGTGCCCCCGTCCCAAATTCGACGAGTTTGACAACGCCAATGAATGAAAAATAGAGAATACAAAAAAAAGGAGGCCACCAGATCAGTTCAACCAGTACCAGAAAAAACACGTGCTGCTGCATCCATGAGACGGTTCCAAGCGTCAGCGTCACCAGAATCTGACCAGCGAGCGCAATGCCCATCACGATACCAAAACGCACCAGGCGACGCACACCAATCGTCTGCTGAATCTGTACCATATCAAATGTTGCATTCCATCGTTCCTGAGATACCGTGGGTGGGTTCAATTTTTCTTGCATAGCAATCCTTCTGCCTCTCTGCTATAAAGTATCAAGCAATCTTGACCACATACATAGAGTCTATCTAAATAGGCTTATTACGAGATACGTCACAGAAAGGCTTGTAGATTACAGCCTGCCTCCTTTGTTCTCTGGGTTTGTTGCACTTTCGAGATATCTCAGATACAACAGGGCATCCTGCACTGTATGCCCACACATCTCCTCCGAGGCCTGCAACTGGCGACAAACCGCTGGACGCTCTGGCCTGCCGAAGAGTCGACAGCGATTATCTATCGTCAACTGCACACAACGCACACCAGCAGGTTTCCCGTTGGGCATACCAGGAATAGGCGATGAGATCGAAGGCGCAATACAACACGCCCCACAACCGACACGACAATTCATGATCTACCTCCCAAATAATGGATAGCTTATGCAGCTATCCATCTTGCGTTTCCTTACAGGTAACGTTCCAACCAGCCTAGCAAGCGTTCCATCACATCACGGAAATGATCTCTTTCACCAACACCATGTCCCTCGCGCGGATAAACCACCAGTTCAACAGGCACATTGCGTTCGCGCAAAGCACGATAAAAGGCATAAGCCTGAGCAACAGGCACAGCAGGGTCATCCTCCCCATGCAGAATCAATGTCGGCGTCACAACACGACTCGCGTAGGTAATTGGCGAGTGCTTATGATAAACCTCTGGATGCTCTAACGGGTCCGCTCCTAAGAGCAAGATATCGGCATCGGCGATGTTTGTTTGCGCATGCATATTCAGCCAATCAGAAATGCCTGCTCCCATCATCGCGGCCTTGAAGCGTCGCGTCTGTGTTACCGCCCACGCGCTCAGAAATCCGCCGTTACTCCAACCGCCAATACCAACGCGCTCACCATCGACCTTGCCCTGCTGCACCAGATACTCTATACCGTTGAGGATATCCTGAAAATCTTTGCCACCCATATCTCCGAGTACGGCATCCGCAAAGGCCGTACCATGACCCCAACTGCCGCGCATATTTGGGCGAAAAACGGCAAAACCGTGCGCCGCCATCATTTGCGAAGAAGAATCCCAGTAGTCACATTCCGCTCCCGATGGCCCGCCATGCACATCCACGTAGAGCGGGGGCAATTTCCCGCTCTCGCTCACAAGTGGCGGCTGAAATATGCCATCGATGCACCAACCATCGACACTCTCGTAGTGGATACGCTCAGTCGCGGAGAACCTTACTGTCTCTTCAATTATCGGATTCAGACGTGAGACTTTGCGCCACTGGAGAGAGGGCACGCTCCCCTGCTCGCTGGTAATCTCACCATACCAGAGATCAGGCGGTCTGATACTCGTCGAATGCGTGGTCACGAAACGCTGACCATCCTGTGTGATTGAAAGCGAGGGTTGATCCCACAACATTACAAAATCCTCGTCCAACAGCGTAATCGTCCCATCACGGCTATCAAGCATACCTATTTGATGCGTCACATCCTTGCAGGCAGTGTAGAGTAAGTGTGCGCCATCTGGAAGCCAGTAGCACCATGTAGGGCTAGAGATAATACTAGGCGTGAGATTGCGTATCTGACCATCAGCCAGCGAAACGGCAAAAATGTCGCCGCTACCACGCCCAGGATCACTCCAACGCCCCGAAACATAGGCGATCTGCTTGCTGTCAGGTGACCACGCGAGTGCTCTGGCCTGCCACGTCAAATGCGTAATCTGACGTATCGCCCCACCTTCTGCCGCGACTACGCCTATTTGACCACGATACCAGTCCGTCTCATCCGCTCCTGCTGCATAGTATAACGCGATAGATTTGCTATCAGGCGACCATGTATACTCCCACACGCTGAAGCCTGCTGGTATCACTGGCTCTGGAATATGATGCTCCAGACGCACTGTCCATAAACGACGATGACGCCCCTGCGTAATCACTTTGGGGTCCACTTTGGGTTCTTCACCTTCCAAGCAGAGAAAAGCCAGCCGAGACCCATCTGGCGCCCAGCTCAGATTACTTACGCCATTTGGCATCTTGCACAGTTGACGCGCTGTGCCTCCTTCGACTGAAATCAGATAGATTTGGGGCTTTTCCTTCTCACCATCCGCAGTGGTCAGAAAAGCTAGTTGCTTGCCATCTGGCGACCAACATGGGCTATACTCTGAGTGTTTGCCACTGGTAAAAGGGCGCGCTTCACCACTGGCTATATCGGCGAGCCAGATACGTCCACGCCGTTTCTGCTCACCAGGAATATGTTCCCATACCACAAACACCGCCTGCTTGCCATCAGGCGCAATCACACCATTTCCCACCACGCGCATCTCAAAAAGTAGATCTAGCGTCATGCCATCAGTTTGTAATAGAGACATGCTTTCTCCTCTCAGGCGTTTGCCACCTTCTGCATTCATCGTTGTCAGCATAATCTAACCATTGATACGATTTTTGTCAACGCGAGTAACAACGCACCAATTTTTGCAACCTTGAATAAGATATATCGTATTCTGGAATAGAACGATATATCGCTATGTTATAAGAGGTGAATGCGATATATCGCATTGATGGAACGAGCAGAAAGGAACACACAACAATGTTTGGTGAACACAACAGACGATTTGGACACGAATACGCACGAGGAAATTGGGAGGGATGGACGCCCCCTTGGATGCAGCATGAAGGCGATCAAGGCGAGAGACAGGGACCACACGGTCATGGCCATGACGAACATGGACATGAACATCATGGTCATCATGGCCCTCATGGCCCTCGTGGTGGCTTTGGCCCTCGTGGCGGTTTCGGCTTTGGCCCTGGGCCACGCGGCCCCTGGGGATCACCCGAATTTCAAGCATTTAGGAGTGAGGCCGCTCAGGTCGCACGTCTCTTCATGATTGCCACACGCAGCTCTTTTGGCGACAAAGAGCGTCAGGCTCAATTACGCGCCTTTATTGAGCATTCGCGCAAAGAACTTTCCGACATCATTTATGGCACAACACAGCCAAAAAGCGCGGAAAGCGCGCCAGAAGGCGGCAACTCGCCAGAGGTAGGACAGGCCTAAGGCCGCAGAGCTGGCACGCCACCTCGATCTGAACAAGCACAACATGGGGGACAGGAAATTACAGATTATGCGCAATCTCCTGTCCCACAATTATTTTACAAAACACGTTATGCGAGTGTCTCTAACATTGGCTCCATCCCCTGGAGCAGCATGGCTGGCGGTAATAGATGCATCACTGTGTTACGCACCAAGGCAACCGCGGGATATTCGACCGAAGCAAGCCAAATCAGGAAATCAGATGTATGGCGTAACTCCGCTACACGCGGTTTCCTTCTCGCCATATACGCGGCAAGAGCCGCTTCAACCCGCTGGGTATCAACCTCGCGCAATTCTTCAGCTAGCACATGCGCATCTTCAAGTGCCATCGCACCGCCCATCGCCGCTGTCGGCGAGACAGCATGAGCGGCGTCGCCTAACAAAACCACATGTCCGCGATACCATGTTGACAAACGTACCTGATACACTTCATCCATGAAAATTGTCGCCGGGTCATGAAGCGATTGCAACACCGACGGAATAATCCAGCCGAAATCTGCAAAGCGTTTGCGCAGATACGCAATATGCTCAACGGCAACATCCAGTTCCGCTTCAGGGACACGAGCAAGAAACAAAACTCCCATACGGCCATCTTGACGGGGGAAAACGCCGATATACTCCCCTTCCCCAAACAGATCGTTTGGCTCCAGAGGGACATCAGGCCCTGCTGGCAACATCGTCAGCCAGAAACGCAAGCCCGCATACGACACACCTTCATTGCCAAACAACAGTTCGCGTGTGTGCGAGTGCGTTCCATCCGCACCAACAACCAGATCAAACGTCTCTCGCATGCCATCACTCAAGCTCACATGGACACCCTCTTCATCCTCTACTACATCGACAAGCGTTGTCTGAAAACGAATAGGAACGTCATGTACCAGTTCGCGTAGCAGCATTTGCAAAGCAGCATGAGGCAAAAGAAAGACTTCGCCATACCGCTCAAGCAACGGCTGGTAATCTATTTGTGCGAGCATGGTTCCGCTTTTATGGCGTATCCATTCGCGTCTCACGGGCATACTGAGACTGCGTATTTGCTCGACTATACCAAATGGTTCCAGGGTATGCAGACCATTGCGCCATAATCCGATCACAAAACCTTCACGCTTGCAATCCTTTGCGCGCTCGATCAGAGTTACAGCATGTCCGTCGCGTTGTAAATAAGCGGCAAGAGCTAAACCACCAAAACCTGCGCCAATAATCAACACCTTCATGAGATACACCTGCTCTTTTTCCTCTATCCTCAATTCGCTCTTCACGAAAAATTGTTACAGTGGAAAACACGTTTTCCCTGCCCTGCATAATATACACGCACAGGCTCTCATGTGTGTCACCTCTACCGCCTAATCATCACACACGACTCACAAGACTATTTATTGCCCTCTTTTACCAAAAATGCCCTTACGGTTGTGACCAACAGTTCATGATCTTCTCGCTGGGGCAGGCCAGAAACGGTAATCGTGCCAACGGCCCCAACGCCACGAATAATCAGCGGGAACGCACCACCATGCGCGGCATACTCGTGCGAGGAGAGCAGGTATTTTTCTTCCATCGTCTGATTGGCAAGGCGCAGAGAGGTACCCACATAGTACGAGCTATGTCCGAAGCGATTGACGACATTATTTTTGCGCTTAACCCATTCGCCGTTATCGCGTGCCGTGCCTGCCATAGCGTGATGAAAGAGTTGCTGACCATTGCGCGTAATATCAATTGTCACGCCCTTGCCTTTTGCGCGTGCCGCCTGGACGAGGGCCATGCCCAGGGCCAGCGCAGTTTCATTATCGAACAGGGTAAATTGAAGCTCCTGCTCCTGGCGTAACAATTCTTCTAGCAATGCGGGCGAAATATCGGTACTCATGAAATAATTCCTTCTCATGTCCAACATCAGTTTTGCTGCTTTATGATACCATACAGAGGGTTGCACCACACACCACAAGGAGGCAATGACAGAAAATTTTGCACACTCTTTGCAAATATATGCAGAGTTTTTGATCTTTTCGCCCTACACTATAACCATACGCAGAACGCCACGTATTATTAGTGGTAGCACATTACAACCTTGCTATCAGAGATAGGTCAGTAGCTCAGTACGTTTATTGGCATAGCAAATGCGTAAAAAGAGTATATAAAAACATCTCTTGTATGAAAGAGAGGACAATAATGTTCTGGTTTCCAGCAATGCTTCTGTTTGGTATGGGCAAACTGCTCATGTTCGTGCTGATTGCCCTTCTTGTGTGGGCCGTGATTCGTCGGTTCCTCCACCGATCACACCAGATGAACTGGTATTATCCGCCCGTCCCACCAATGCCACCTACACCCGGTGCAAGCCCAAGAGGGCCAGTACCTCCCATGCCATCACAGTCGGCAATGGAGGTTTTACGCCAACGATACGCACGTGGCGAGATTGATGCCACGACCTTTGACCAGATGCGCGAGCGGATTGAAGGTTCTTACACGCAAACTCCGCCACAGGCATAATGCCAGGGCAGAGCGAAAAGCGGGGACGCAACAGAGCAATGTGTTGCGCCCCCGCTCTTTATGAGCCAACGATGTAGCGAGCATCATATGCCCATCAAAGGATCATGCCCACATTATGACGCGCTCCCCCTATAATGCCGATAGCGACGTATTAGGGAGTTTGTCGAACTATCATGCGCAAGGGCCGTCTCACTCACACTCTCTAATTCAGGGATGATGCGATTTGCCAGCACTTTACCCAGTTCGACGCCCCACTGATCGAATGAATTGATATCCCAAATCGTCCCCTGCACAAACACCTTGTGTTCATACAACGCCACCAACTTGCCAAGCATCGCTGGCGTCAAGCTCTCTGCCATAATAGTATTTGTTGGACGATTGCCGTCAAAAGTGCGGTGTGGAACCTGCAAAGCCGATACACCATCAGCTGCTACCTCTTCAGCAGTTTTGCCAAAGGCTAAAGCCTCGGTTTGGGCGAAGAAATTTGCCATCAACAGATCATGGTGCGGGGGTAGAGCATTCAATGGTTGGTAAAAACCAATGAAATCACAGGGAATGAGCTTGGTTCCCTGGTGAATTAACTGATAGAAAGCATGCTGACCATTTGTCCCCGGTTGGCCCCAGATGATCGGCCCTGTCTGATACTCCACACGTTGTCCCTGCACATCGACATGTTTGCCATTGCTCTCCATGTCAAGTTGCTGCAAGTAGGCACTGAAGCGTCCCAGGTAGTGGTCGTAGGGTAGAATAGCAACCGTTTCAGCAGCGAAGAAGTTGTTATACCAGATGCCCAGCAAGCCAAGCAGGACGGGCAAATTGCGCTCGAACGGTACAGTTCGGAAATGTTCGTCCATTTCGTGAAAGCCCGCTAGCATCGCACGGAAGTTGTCAGGCCCAATTGCAATCATCAAAGAGAGGCCAATTGCCGAATCGTAGGAATAGCGACCGCCGACCCAGTCCCAAAAGCCAAACATATTGGCGGTATCAATACCAAATTTCGCCACCTCTTTTTCATTGGTCGAGACTGCAACGAAATGTTTGGCAACCGCATCTTCGCTTCCTAGCGCTTTGACACACCATGCACGGGCCGAACGCGCATTCGTGAGCGTCTCCAGGGTCGTGAAAGTTTTGGACGAGACAACAAAGAGCGTTTCTTCTGCGTTCAGATCACGAGTCGCTTCCACAAACTCGTTGCCATCAATGTTAGAGACAAAGCGCATCGTCAGATGGTGATCACGGTAATAGCGCAATGCTTCATAGGCCATCACCGGGCCAAGATCAGAGCCACCAATCCCAATATTGACAATATTGAGAATGCGTTTGCCCGTATAGCCCTTCCACGCCCCGCTACGCACACGATTGGCAAAATCGCTCATTTTGTCCAATACGGCGTGAACCTCGGGAACAACATTCTCGCCATCGACCATGATCGTCGCATCTCGTGGAGCGCGTAATGCGACGTGCAACACCGCACGCTCCTCGGTGGTATTGATCTTCTCGCCGCGAAACATCGCATCAATGCGCTCGCGCAGCCCTGACGATTCCGCGAGGTCGAGTAACAGACGCAAGGTTTCATCTGTGATGCGATTCTTCGAATAATCCAGGTACAGGCCAGCCGCTTCACAGGTCAGACGCTCACCGCGTGTGGGGTCTTGTGCAAAAAGCGCACGTAGGTGAAGGTCACGCACCTGCTGATAGTGCTCGGTGAGAGCTTTCCAGGCAGGTCGCTGTATCAATGATGTTGTCGTTGTAGACATACTGGCACGTTCCTCTTTACATTACGCCTTCGTATTTGTCGAAACGGGTGCAGACGCACTTTCGCCCTTCTCCAGGTGTCCACCAAACTCAAAACGCATGGCAGAAAGAATTTTGTTGGCAAAATCAGCCTCGCCACGCGAGCTGAAACGCTCGAAGAGTGCAGCACTCAGCACAGGAACGGGCACGGCTTCGTCGATGGCAGCCGAAATCGTCCAGCGGCCTTCGCCAGAGTCGGAGACACGCCCCATGAAGTTATCCAGCGTGGGACTCTTGAGCATGGCATTGGCGGTCAAGTCCAGCAGCCACGAACCAACCACACTTCCGCGTCGCCACAGTTCCGTCACATCAGAGAGGTTGAAATCATACTGGTACAGCTCTGGATTGCGCAACGGCGACGTTTCCGCATCAATCTCATGCTGGTTTTTACCGATATTAGCGTGATGCAGAATGTTCAGGCCTTCCGCATACGCAGCCATAATGCCATATTCGATGCCATTATGGACCATCTTGACGAAATGGCCCGCACCGCTCGGCCCACAGTGTAAGTAGCCCTGCTCGGCAGTACCACCAATCTGCTCACGTCCCGGTGTACGTGGAGCGGTCTCAACACCAGGGGCCAATGTTGCAAAAATAGGGTCTAGGCGCGCCACAATCTCCAGTTCCCCGCCAATCATCTGACAATAGCCACGATCCAGGCCCCAGACACCGCCGCTCGTTCCCACATCAAGATAGTGAATGCCCTTCGGCTTCAGTTCGGCAGCACGGCGGATATCGTCGTGATAGTAGGAATTGCCACCATCAATCACCACATCATCGGGGGCAAGCAGTTGGACAAGTGACGCTAGTGTGGCATCAACGGATGCAGCCGGAACCATCAACCAGATCGCACGCGGCGTACTCAGCTTGTTTACCAGCTCTTCCAATGAGGATACACCAGCAGTAATAGCACCCTCATCCAAAGCGGCCTGCACCGTTGTTGGGCGGCGTGCATAGCCGACACAGGTATGTCCAGCCCGCAATAAACGCTTTGCCATATTGGCACCCATGCGTCCAAGGCCAACTAATCCAAGTTCCATATGATATTCCTTTCCTTCTTCAGGTTTTTTTAGGGATATTCGGCAAGAAAACATTGTGCGTTCCCTTGCTTATTCTATCATGTCACATCAGAGAGCCAAGTGAGAAGTAAATAAACGTACCGCGGTGTTCTCCCAAAAAGAGCCAGACGAATGCTCAGAATAGCCCAATGATTACACACGGCAATTGGCACAACGCCCGAAAAACTCGAGCCGATGGCCCTCAACCGTAAAATTTGCCACGCGGCTCACAGTGGCAAGCTGCTCTGCACTTAAACAGGTCGGCACCTCGATAACTTTTCCGCAGGAAGAACAGGTCGCATGATGGTGATGCTGACCAGCCTCATGACAAAAACGGAAACGATGTGACCCATTGGAAAATTCTACTCGATCCAGGAGTTGCAACTCCTGTAAAATCTCAACGGCACGGAATACCGTCGCGCGCCCTATCGCAGGGTCACGTTTGAGTACCATATCCCACAATTCCTCGATGGTAAAATCCGATCCCACCGTCTCTACCAACAAACATGCGAGCGTGCGTCTTGGGCCAGTAACACGCAATCCCTTCTGTTTGAACGCTTCCAGAATCCGTTCAGGGGTAATTGTCATTTCTTCTGATCTTTCATTTGTCCCTATTGAGATATGATATCATTTACGTATCCCATTGTAACACGCACTCACCACAACGTCAATCAAGCTCAACCAGCCATGCACGATAGCCACTCTCGGTATCCTCAACTAGGGTATCCGCAGAGCAATGCCACAGGCGTGCAGCCACCCAAACATCACCAGCCGCTCCCGCAAAATTGCCTATACTGGCAAAGAGCGTATATGCTGCCAGCACAGGAGCTACAAACGTCAGCACAATAGCCGCCAGCGTAATCACGATCAGAGGGGCTAAGCCGACGAACAGGTATTGGTTACGGCGAAAAAGCTGCTGGCGCGCACCGCAATAGAGTGCCAAAGGCAGTTTTGCTCCAAAGTATGGCTTACCACCCAACAAGAGAAAAATTGCCCCGTGGATCAATTCATGGAGAGGCAAAATCAAGATATACCCTAAGAAATTGATCAAAACCCAAAACAACATACCCGTCAGCGTCAAGTGAAATACGAGCGCAGCAGTATGTAGACCATATGCGATGAAATTTAACGCAAACATACCAATAGTGCCAAGCAGCAGCATGAGCAGACTCAAGCGAGCCAGCGGTACAAGTTGTGGCGTTGAAAGCAATTCGAGTGCGTCGATTTGCTGGATATGCCCTGCCACTATGGCGGCCTGTTGCGCACTCCGTTTTTGCGGATGAAAATGGTCGATAACCGTCAGGGACATAGATCGCTCCCTCATAATGCTCTCCCACTTCTCACATAGAGTGGAAAGATGCCGAAAGATGCCATACCTGATATACTATAAATCTCAGGATTTGGTTGCATCCAGGTACGAAAGAAAGATACTGATTATGCGCAAACATCAGCAGGCATGGCACTACCTGATCGCACTTTTTGTGGCGTTTTGGCTCATTTTCGCTACAATATTGATTATCAATGGCTTTCCGTTCTTTGTGATCAGCATCGCCTTGACGACAATCGCCCTGCTGTCGGTCCTGGTCATCGCACTTGCCTGGGCTTTCCAAAATAATTGGTAAGAGAGAGAGAATTGATGATAGATATTTGTATGCTTGGCACGTGTGGTATGATGCCGCTACCCGGACGCTGGCTCTCGTGCATGCTGCTCCGCTACGGCTCAACGCTCACACTGTTTGACTGCGGCGAAGGCACACAGGTTCCCTGGAAGGCTTTGGGGTGGGGCTTCCGACAACTGGGAGCCATCTGTCTGACGCATATGCACGCCGACCATGTTGCGGGTCTCCCAGGCATTCTTTTCATGGTCGCGCATGCGGGACGCACAGAAACCCTCGACATTTATGGGCCAGTTGGCACGACCTATATCGTTGAAGGCTTACGACGTATCGCGGCAGAGCTACCTTTTCCCATTCAAATCCATGAAATGCCGGGCAATGCAACATTTTCACTGCCCGGCGGACTGCGCGGTTCCTGCGTGGCAGCGGCACACGGCATCCCTTGCCTGGCCTACCGTGTAGACCTGGAGCGCAAACCAGCATTCCAGGTCGATAAGGCCCAAAAGCTGGCACTCCCAGTGGAGTTTTGGTCGCGTCTGCAACATGGCGAAGCGGTGGAATACCAAGGGCAAACATTCATGCCGCAACAAGTATTAGGCGCACCACGACGCGGTCTCTCGCTGGCCTTCATCACCGATACGCGCCCAACAGCCACACTCAGCCAACTTGCCTATGACGTAGACTTGTTGGTCTGCGAGAGTATGTATGATGACCCAGCAGACCTCCCACTCGCCCAAGCACATGGGCACATGTATGCCGAGGAAGCCGCTGGCATTGCACTCGCGGCACAAGCCCATGAATTACTCCTGACGCATTTCAGCCCTAAAATTATGGACCCAAGCCAGGCCGAGCGTGCCGCCCGGCGTCAGCGCCGTGGCAGTGGTCGTGGAGACCAGGGTGGGGAAGAGCGTCTGCACCTGCTGGGCGATGAAGCCCAGCTGCGGGGTCGTGCCT
>DAICZM010000529.1 GCA_027311145.1 Ktedonobacterales bacterium | reverse complement strand
AGATCCTTTTTGCCTAGTCCCCTTTTTCCTGCTCTTTCCTCCCTCTGGCACTTCAGAAAAATTAGGGATGACTCATATCTTTATCGATCATGCGCTAGGAACGTATTAGCTGCTAGAAAATGACCTCGGTCGTCTCGCTGTCGAAGAGGTGAATCTGGTTGCTATCGACATAGAGACGAACCTTGCTACCAGCACCAATGCGCGAGCGCGGGTCAAGTGTAGCGGTAACGCTCTTCTCACCAGCCGTGAGATAGACCTGTAGTTCGTTCCCCAGGTTCTCGACCACATCCACCTTGCCTTCGATGGAAGATTGCACAACACCATCCTCACTAACAAGAGCGGCATCTTCCAAATGCGAAGGGCGAATGCCAAAAGTCAGCTGGCGACCGGCAGCAGCACGTGCGAGCTCCGTATAGAGCGGCGGCACAGTAATCTGCCCAACGCCTTCGAGAACAATTTTTGTACTGCCTTCTTCAGAGACAACTTTAGCCCCAGGAAAGAAATTCATCGAGGGCGAGCCAATGAAGCCGGCCACAAAGAGGTTTGCGGGATGGTCATAGAGTTCTTGCGGGGAACCGAGCTGCTGGATGATGCCACCATTGAGAACAGCGATGCGATCACCCATTGTCATTGCTTCAACCTGGTCATGCGTCACATAAATCACAGTGGTTTTAATGCGCTGATGCAGGCGAATGATGTTGGCACGTGTCTCGACACGCAACTTGGCATCCAGGTTTGAAAGGGGCTCGTCCATCAGGAAGACTTGAGCCTCGCGCACAATCGCACGTCCGAGGGCGACGCGCTGACGCTGACCGCCAGAGAGTTCTTTTGGTTTGCGTTTCAGCAATTTCTCCAGGCCGAGGATATCAGCGGCCTCTTCGACACGCTTCTTAATCTCTTCTTTGGGGAAATGGCGCAGCTTCAAGCCAAAGGCCATGTTGTCGAAGACGGTCATATGGGGATAGAGAGCATAGTTCTGGAAAACCATTGCGATATCGCGGTCTTTGGGGTCCACCCCGTTGACCACGTTATTGCCGATAAATATTTCACCCTCGCTCGGCTCCTCCAGGCCCGCAACCATGCGCAGGCAGGTACTCTTACCACAACCGGACGGCCCTACGAGGACGAGAAACTCCTGGTCCTTGATATCAATGCTTACATCGTGGACGACTTCCACTTTACCAAAACGCTTGTAGATGTGTTCAAATTGGACACGAGCCATGTCAGTATACTCCTTTTCGCTTTTAGATCAGGACGAGATAGCCTGTGCCGGCTTTGCCTGCACACATAGCCTACCTCTCCCAGTCATATCTTCTCTCTCAAGCAAGAGAAGAACGCTATCGCTTGGTGTCTACGTTGCGCCTGTACTCACAGGTGGGAGACAACGAGACTTCTTCACGTCTGTCTTGTCGAGTAGTTGAATGCTCAACCGATAAACGCTAAGGCAAGTATACCACAGAAAAAGCAGAAAATGTAGTGGTTTTCCCTCTATTTGGACCATCAAGTACAATATTTGATAGAACTAACAAAAATATGTCTTTCTCTTTATAGAAGTGCGTGGATACGGAACGGTATAGGGAATACAGCCAAATCATACGACCACATATCATAATAGGCTGAAAGTACTAACCAGCGGAGAAGATATTGCAAGGGAAAAGCGAGGCTGAATCTCCTTGTATTTGTGCTTGCCACGCTAAAATGATTTTTATTAAATAGCCTGTCATGCAGTTGTAACATGTATCGATAAATGTTTGTACAGAGAGAAGAAGATGTAAAGATTATCCTAAAAACACATATCTACGCAAAAATTGATATGTAACCACTAGACAAACACCAATGTTTTCGTGCATACTAAGGTTAAGCATTGTAACGTTTGTACATACAAACCATGAACATTGTTCTTACAAAATAGAAGCAACAAGTGTTTACAAAGCAATCAGAATCACTCATCCATATGTGATAGAAAGGAATCAATTATGTTAGGTGCGCAAGAGCAACGCAGCGAAGTGGCACGCTTGCTAGCTCAGATTAGTGAAGAATATGAAGCGGCGCAGCGAGGCTTATCGGGTCTCTCTTGTGGAAGCTCACAACATGCATTTATCACCACAAAAATGGAAAATATGGGGCAACTGCATACGCAACTTCAGTCAATTGTGGGTGATGTTGCGATTGCAATGATTGCCGAGCAACTCAATAATTGTTAAGTCATGTGCAGAAAGAAAACATTGATTTTCTTTAATACAAAGTGAACGATACTTTCCAGCTGATGAGACAGCGGCTGCGAACACTATCTTCATAGCTAGTAGTAGGCTATATTCTCTGTTAGTCAGGTATTTTATACAGCTCGTTTTTTATTTGATATGCAACGACGAGTGTTGTAGATCTCACCGTTGTTCATGGTGCCGAGAGAAGGAAGATCAGCGGCTCTCTGCACCATATTTTTTCGTCAAAAAAGCAATGTGGAAGCCAACTGATCGGCTTCCACATTGCGCAATAGATGAGAGAAAATAGCAAGTTGTCTTCGTATGCAGGCTAACGACAAGCAGTAAGGGCCAGCGGCTCGGTATATTTAGGCAGTTCTAGAGACAGATCAAGTAAGAAACGGCTCGGTGTAACGGGTACATTCCATACACCAGTCACGACAAACTCTGTTTCTTCGCTGACAAATGTTTCCTGGTCAAGGGCATTGTATGTTTCATCGAAGAAACAGTGCAACCATGCTGTCACATCGTCGTTGCTCAAGTAAGGTGCTCCTTCACAGACGAACCATTCAGCAATGCCTTGTAAGTATTGGCGAAAATCAGCGGGCAACGGATGATGGCGAATAATTTTATAGGTTGTTTCCTGCACCTGCTCATAACCAGCCAAACGCAGGTAATCGGCCAGTTTAGAGCCAACCCAGCTATCCTCAAATGCAAAACCCTCATCAACACGCTCGCGCTCCCAACGTTCGCGCGCTTGAAACACACGTGCTTGAAGGGCTGGATCAATATTATAGAAACGCATTGTCCCAAAATCAATATCTTTAATCACAATACGCCCACCTTGCGTCAGATAAGGACCCATTGCAGCGAATGTGCCAACGGGGTCTGAGAGATATTGACTCACATTCGCACTAAAAATAATATCGGCTTTTCCATATCCCGATGGCAGTTGTTCCAAGATACCGCGCTTATATTGCACTTGACGGCGATACCATTTATCGCTACTTCTCTGT
>DAICZM010000528.1 GCA_027311145.1 Ktedonobacterales bacterium | reverse complement strand
TTATACGTGCCAGTGAAGCCATCATAGATGTGAAAATCATAGATCAGATTAGATTGTGTGAAATCAGAAACCACACCATTGACTAGCGGATTTATATTGTTTTTGAAATTTGGTCCGCCCAAAAACACTAATGAGCGAGGGTTTTGCGCACGTATCGCATTAATCAGGGCATTTTCATTGTTTTGCCAAGTTTGTGCATCGATATTATGCATTTCATTCCAGCTATCATATAACACAGCAGGGTTGTTCGCATAGGTCTTCGCAATACTTGTCCACATCGTCAAAGCAGATTGGATATCGGCTCCCGTCGTCTGCTGTTCTGGCCCAGCCAGACCGGCCAGTTCATTTTTTTTGCCCTGATCCTGTGAGGGGCAGAACGTGACGCTTCCGCCACATGGAGGATTAGGGAATTGCGGCCCCTTTGTCAAAATCACATAATCGCCGTTTTGTGCTGCCCATTGCACGATCTGCCCGATCCAACTCTGATAGCTCATGCCAGCCAGGGGAACGTTCACATTCTCGTTCCACCAGACAGAGTTGACCGGAATACGCCATACATTCATATGAAACATTTGATTATACCATGCAATGCCCTGCGCACTGATGCGGTTTTTGGCCCCGCCACCAACCGCATTGCCAAACTCTATCTGCGACCAGTTAAAGCCTTTCAAATTCACAATACAATTTTTATCATCCATAATAGTGCCATTCGAGACATGCAACCAGGATAAGGTATAACTATTTCCTGTTTTCGTCACCCCACAATTCGTGCCAGTGCTACCCCCACCACTGCTCGTACCCTTTGTAGCCGAACCCTGCATGCCACCAGTGCCACCCCCTACCGATGCTGTACCTGTCGAGTTGCCTGTATGTCCTGCAAAAATAGCTTTCAATGGACTATTGGGGGCAGCAAACGCCACAAAAAGGCTACCACCCACAATCAATAGAGCCACGACCAAGCCTGCGATAGCAATGATTCGTCGATTCATAAAAACACATTTACCCCTTACTGTGCCTTTGTCATAAGTTTTTTGAGCTTGCGTGCCACGATACTTTCCTGCTCTGCATGCTCATTGGGCGTTTGCGCCAACACAAATGCCTCTCGTATCTCCGTACCGGGCAGTCCCTCAGGCCGCTCCACGCCCATCGCGCTTAGAATGGTGGGGACGATATCATAGATATGGGTAGCAGTAAGCTGCTTGCCATTACACACCGCTTTGCCATAGAGATAGAGTACACCATCAGGATCATGTATACCCGAAGTGACATCGCTCGTCTCCCAAAGGGCAGTACGTCCCAACTCCGTTGGCAATGTCGTGTGCTGATTCGCGAGTACAATCAAGTGCCGTTCTGGAGGAGCAAAAGGACCTTTGCCATAGACATCTTCACGATGCATCTCCACTAAGACGGGTTCTCCGCTCTCCGGGTCATGGATCGCTTGCAGGTCAGTCATGAGGGTTTGAATCTGCTCCTCTGCAAGCGTCTCATCAAAGAAAATATCCGCATAGCCGGCCAGAAAACCCGACGCCGAGGGAATCCAGACGTGCGTTTTTGTCCAATCAAGGTCTGGCATATTTGCCACATGTTGCTCCTTCTCAACCGCCATTACCCCTGAATGGCGCAATTGACCACGCACCATACGCGCAAGTTGCTGCAATTTGAGCATGCGCACAATGCCACGCGCAAAGCCTAGCAGCTCGGCGCGCTTTCTTTTCTGCTCATCGCGCATTTTGAGCAAACCACGTCTGTAGAGATATTCATGGATATAAAACTTACGTCGCACACCGCGAAAGCCATGATCTGAAACAATCATCAACAAATCATCATCCCGCATGTTTGCGAACATCATGCCCAGTGCTTCATCAAGCATTTGATAATAGGCCACGGCCTGGGGATGAAAAGCCATGATCTCATCCCATCGCAGATGCTGAATGCGATCAGCACCGCTACAGGCCAGGAAGCAGAAATCCCAGGGTTTTTCGAGCAGCAAGCGAAACATTGCCAGCCGCTCCTTTGTCATCTTCAGCGTAGCGGCCAGCGGGTCGCCAACCTGCCCACCTGAAACAGCCGGGTCAAGGTCAATCTGATACTCCGGCACTGCTTGCAGCAGTTCTTCGCGAAAGGCCGCGGGATACGTAATCGCCGCTTGCGTATCGGGAGCCATGTAGCCACTGAGCATGATGCCATTGACGGGTTCTGGCGGATAAGTCAACGGCACATTGGCGACAAGGACACGCTTACCCCACTCGCTTAAGATATTCCAGATGGCCTTGCCGCCCTTACGGTGTGTCACAACATGGGCCATTGGGCCTTGCTCACCTCGCTCATACTCCCAGAAATCATAAACACCGTGTCCTGCCGATGGTAGACCTGTGGAAATCGACATCCAGGCCGGTGGCGTCATCGGCGGCGTCACAGACTTGAGAATACTTTGTACGCCCTGGTCGCGCACACGCTGAAAATTAGGCAACAGGCCGCGCTCGATCAACGGATCTAAGACACGAAACGTCAAGCCATCTATGCCAAAGAGCAACACGCGCATTTTCTTCTCTCCCTTTCAGAACGTTAGCTGCGCATTTAAGACTGCACTTTGCCTGCTTGCAACCGTCGGAGTTTACGGGCAACGAGACTCTCGCCGCCCTCGCTCTCAGCAGCATTTGGCGATTGACGAGGCTGAAAGATTTCTTGCGCGACCCGTCCATCAAATGGCTCATCTGCCGTAATACCCAGGGCATGGAGTGCGGTTGGCACAAGGTCATAAATCTGGAGCGGCTCTACCTGCGTCCCCTGTTTCACCCCTGCGCCCCAAGCATAGAAAACGCCTTCTTTCTCGTGTACGCCTTTACCCTCATCCAGGTTCTCCCATAAATTTTTGCGTCCAAGATCGAGATGGAAGGTGATACCCGGCTGCGGGATAAGAATAATATGCTCCTCTTCAGGTCGGAATGGGCCAACGCCAAAGGCATCAGTTGCATACACGGCTTCAGCCAGCAATTCACCCGTTTCAGGATGACGTAAGACAGACAACGCCAGACGTAGTTCTTCCATCTCTTCCATCGTGGCCTTCGGCGAGAGGAAAATGTCTGCATTGCCTCCACTAAAAGCCATTGAAGAAAGAACACAAGCGTGTGTATCATTCCAGTCAATATGATCGAAGAAAGGGCGATAGATACCTTTTTTCTTCTCAACGGGTGCTTTGCCATAGAAATGGTCGTATGT
>DAICZM010000527.1:248-3224 GCA_027311145.1 Ktedonobacterales bacterium | reverse complement strand
ATCCATCGCTTATTTTTCCGTTATCACCCATGACCTGACTGCAATAGCCGAGAAGAGAAGGTGCTGCCGATGCTGTACAAAGTAGCGCGCACAGTAGTAGATATCGCCAAATGGTTCTGGCTTGCTGTAATTGTTGTGTTTGTGGTCGCTTATGTTGCGAATATAGCACCATTGCCTCGTGGCTCATTTGTCAAAACCTTTTCTGACAGCGTTTTTGCCACGCCTTTTCTCCCTGGTCTGAACCTCACTCTAACTATAATCATCACGCTTCTCTTGCTCACTGTTACTGTTGTTGCCTGGATTATTACGCTGCGCCATAAAGAGGAGCCACAAGAAACGCCCATTGTGACACAGAAGGCGAATATCAGCCAGGGCAATAAGGGAACAACGGTACAGGAGAGCAGCGTGGGAGCGATGTTTCAAGGTGGCACGTTCTATGCTCCCGTTAGTGTCGTCGCAGCCCCTGCTGTAGAAGCAAAACTCGTCGAGTCTCATAATAAGAAGCGCGCGGAGGCGATCCATCATTATTTGCGTAACATTATCAGCAAGAACGCAAACCTCATTCCCACGGGTATTGCATCGCCCAATGCCTCTCAACCGCTACTCTCTGTGAGCGTGCCACTCGATGAAGTCTTTATTCATCTTCAGGCTGTCTCAGATCGTCCGTTGTTTGATCTGGCATTGGAACGCAAAAAGATACAGGAGGAGATAGAGACGCTCCGTGCGCGTCATGATCTGCCCGTGCAGGAGCGCGAGAATCTCATTCAGCAGCTACGTGCCGCCCTCTGGCATTCTGAGATCGGCAGAGAGTTCTTTGTGAGCAAGGTGGACAGGAACAAGGAAATCACGATTGAGACTGTACTACAACGTTTGACTGTGCAAAAACCTGTCGCGGTCGTTTTGGGCAGTCCTGGCTCAGGGAAAAGTACCACCATGCGCTTGCTGGCATTGCATATGGCGCGTGCGTGTTGTCAGCAAGGCAGTGTACCAGAGGGTCTGGAGCCAATGCAATTTCCTGTGTTGGTGCGCATTGATGAGTATGCGAAACTGCTTTTTGAGTATCAGAAACGCAAGGCCGCATCCGTGTATATTGCCGAGCCTGAGCCGTCATTTAAAACCTTCCTGGATGGTATGCTCACAAAGACAGAGGCCGTGCTGCCTGCCATTCTGACGGAGAAGATCAGCCAGGGACAATGCCTGTTCCTCTTTGACGGGTTGGACGAGGTTGCCAGCGATGATCTCCGCCTGCGTGTGCGCGATGATATCTACTCCTATATCGTTGATTGCATGAACAGTCAGCAGACGAGCGATAGCTTTAATCGCTTTCTCGTCACTTCGCGTATTGTGGGCTACGAACCCGGCTCCTTCACGCAATTTGCCGAGTACACGCTGCATGACCTGATTGATGAGCAGATTGAGCAATTTCTGACAAGCTGGTGTCCAGCTGTCGAACGCTATCAGGCGGGGAAAAACGCACACGATGGAAAAAGCTATGACCAACAAACCGTCGAGGAGGCGGGAAATGCGCAGAAAGAGAAATTGCTGTACGCGATACGCGAGACCCCTGGCATCAGGAGGATGGCAACTAATCCGCTGATGTTGACTATTCTCGCCTTGATCCAGAAAAGTGGCGGCAGGCTGCCACATCGTCGCATTGATCTATATGAGAGCGTTGCGCAGACGTTGTTGGATAACTGGCACGAGACCAGGGGTGGTTCCAGGTTCTCGCATGACGAGGTGCGCGTGGCGGAAGAGGTCCTCAGCGTTCTGGCGTATGAACGTCATAGCCGCGATCTGTTCTTGACGAAGCCGCAAGCGTTTCTGTGTACGCGGCGCGCTCTGGCCAAAAAATATGAACGCAAGGAAGAGGATATTCAAGAGTCTACGGTTGAAAATTTTATCGAGACGTTGAGCGACAGTAGCGGTCTTTTCGGACAACGTGGGCAGGGATTGTATGATTTCTTGCATCGCACCTTTGAGGAGTACTATGCCGCGCTCTATCTCGTCAATCAACGCTATAATACTTCAGAACAGCTTGAACAGTTTGTCACATTGCATTATCGACATTCGATATGGCACGAGCCAATCCTGCTGGCGGTTGCCTACCTGAGCGCACAGAAAGACCAGCGGCTCCAACAGCAGGCTAGCGATCTGATTCAGGCCATCTTGAATGCGCAAGATGAGAATGATGCGATCTTACAACGCAATCTGCTGCTGGCTGTCAAGTGTGTTGTGGATTGTGATACTTCCTCGATCCAGGCAACGCTGCAAACCACGCTTGCCAACAAACTCTTCGATATCTATGGTGACAACCTTGAGACAGGCCGTTATACAGCACTACAAAAGGATATTGAGCAGGTGACGCTGCTCTGGCTGCGTGGACAGCCGAAGGAGAGCAGTATCGTCACGCCGCCGCTGCTCGACGTGTGGAGAGACGCGCTCTGTGATGCCAGCAATGCGCAACGCCAGGAAGGGGCCGTTCACCTGCTGGCCTCGCTTGCTCCTGACCTGCCAGATTGTCCCGCCCTGGTACTGGAAACGCTCATCCCGCCGTTGTTGCAACTCGCCGATGTGCTGGACATTCCAGGTATTCCGCAAGAGGTACAACAACGCCTGCCCAATCCGGCGGCCAAACCTGCCACCTTCACGATTGCCGACTACGCCTTCACGGCCCTGCGCCTGCTCGAAGCTGCTGGCCCCGCTGGCTGGCTACACACACAATGGCTGGCCTGGGATCATGAGCCACCTGAACTGCTGACGCGCCTGACCCAACACTCGCTTGAACTGGAGTATCTGCTCACGCCCGCCGCTTTTCCGAGCGAACCCCGTGACCCGAACTGGGACAGGCAAGAGGCCATTGGCGAAGACTGGAAACAACTGGCGCAACGCGACCCACACGCCCTGCAAACACAACTCCTACAGGCCAGCGATTCTGCCCGTTATCCGCATGCCTTTCTCTTCCGGCAACTGCTGACG
>DAICZM010000527.1:0-238 GCA_027311145.1 Ktedonobacterales bacterium | reverse complement strand
CGTGAGGTATGGGACAATTGGCTCCGTCAGGAAATGCAGCGTGGTCGAGGGGCGACCTATCAGACCTGCCTCAATCTGCTCCTGTTGCTGTGGAAGGATGACGAACAGCAACAACAAACTATCGCGAATGCGTTGCTCACAGAATTATCTACAACGGGAACGCTCCAAATACAGGTATTGTTCGCTATTAACAATATATACCTGAGAGACCTGAGAGACCTGATAGACCTGAGAGACC
>DAICZM010000526.1 GCA_027311145.1 Ktedonobacterales bacterium | reverse complement strand
CAAGCCATTCGCCTCCACCAGTATCGATATCAAGCATGGTCTGCACATGCAGTAGTCTAGAGCGCAGATAGCCCTGAAAATCCCAGGTATCAGGAGCATGGACCATCTCATATCTGCCGTCTATGTAGGAAAAATCCCAACCAGTGAACGGTTGGTGATACTCTTTCAGGAGATACGCGCGAAATTCATCCTTGTTAAAAGACATACACTTCTGCTTTCGCTTTACTTCTCTCTCGTTGTTTGACTATTCTACCATGTTTGGGCAAGGTAGCAAAATAATTGCGTTTCTTTCCAAAACTCTGTCCGAAAAAGCAAGCAATTCCCTTGACATCTCGACCCATTGCATGCTAAAGTGAATATATGTGCAAGTATGAACACTTGTGCATTGCTAGCGCGAACATTCACTGTAGCATGCAATGGGAGCAACGACTTATGTCTGAACAAGCACCAGAGCTTTCAGCAGAGCAACTACGCTCGATTTTAGCAACGATGTATCGCATTCGCGTCTTTGAAGAAAAAGTTGACGAGTTATTTATGCGTGGCGAAGTCCATGGCACAACGCACCTCTCGATTGGCGAAGAAGGCACGGCGACAGGTGCGCTAGTTGCCCTGCGCGAGGACGACTATATCACCAGCACGCATCGCGGGCACGGGCATTGTATCGCCAAAGGAGCCGATCTAGATTTGATGGTTGCCGAACTGCTCGGCAAAGAGACCGGCTATTGCCGGGGACGGGGCGGCTCGATGCATATTGCCGATGTCAAGACGGGCAATGTGGGGGCCAATGGTGTGGTAGGTGGCGGCATTCCAGTCGCAACAGGCGTCGGCTTGAGCATCAAACTTCAGAAATCTGATGGTATCTGCCTTTGCTTCTTCGGTGATGGAGCCGCCAACGAGGGCACATTCCACGAGTCAATCAACATGGCGGCGATCTGGGATTTACCCGTAATCTATCTTTGTGAGAATAACCAATATGGCATGTCCATGTCCACTAAGCGTTCCATGCGCAACGAAACGATTGCGCAACGCGCCACTGCCTATGGCATCCCTGGTGTGCGCGTAGACGGCAACGATGTCTTTGCGGTCTACGATGCAGTCTACAGCGCGGCACAGCGAGCGCGAGCGGGTGAGGGTCCAACGCTCATCGAGTCCCTAACCTATCGCTATAAAGGTCATTCAAAAAGCGACCAGAACCGCTATCGCACGCGCGACGAGATTCGCGAATGGCAAAAACGCGACCCCATTCAGCGTCTTATTGGAATTTTGCTCGAACGTAGCATCATGAACGAACAGGAAATCAAACAGAGCGAGCAAGAGGCAATACAGGCTATCGAAGATTCTTACCAGTTTGCAATCAATAGTCCTAATCCCGACCCAGCAACGCTGCTAGAAGGAGTATACGCATGAGCATCTCTCAATTCCCTCCCATCTCAGCACCTCAAAACGAGTTGATTAACACACCGCCTGTATTGCAAGAGATGACGTATGCGGAAGCGGTGCGCGCCGCCTTACGCGAAGAGATGCTACGAGATCCGCGTGTTTTTCTGATGGGTGAGGATATCGGCATCTACGGCGGAGCCTTTGGTGTAACACGCGGTCTCGTCGAAGAGTTTGGCGAGGAGCGTGTTCGTGACACGCCTATCTCAGAAGCCGCTATTGGGGGTTGCGCCATTGGGGCCGCTCTGGTAGGTATGCGACCCGTTGCCGAGTTTCAGTTTAGTGACTTTATGGCAATCGCAATGGACCAGATCGTCAATCAGGGTGCAAAGATTCGCTTCATGTTTGGCGGCAAAGCAGAAGTTCCCGTTGTTTTTCGCGCTCCACTCGGCTCTGGCACGGGCGCGGCTGCTCAGCACTCACAAAGCCTTGAGGCATGGTTCGCGCATGTGCCCGGCCTCAAAGTTGTGCTACCCTCGACACCCGCCGATGCCAAAGGTCTGCTGACAGCTGCTATTCGCGACCCTAATCCAGTCATCTTCCTCGAACACAAGGTCTTATATAAAGAGAAGGGCATGGTTCCCACAGGTGAATGGGTCTTGCCATTGGGACAGGCCGACATCAAACGTCCAGGCAAAGACCTAACCATCATTGCGCTTTCGATCATGGTTCCGCGCGCGCTGGCAGTGGCGAGCCGTCTCGCGCAAGAAGGAATTGAGGCCGAAGTGATTGATCCACGCACCATTCGTCCGCTTGACGAGCAAACACTGGTCACCTCGGCCCGTAAAACTGGGCACGTGCTGATCGTTCATGAGGCTGTCCAGAGCGGCGGCTTTGGTGGTGAGATTGCGGCCCGCATCGCTGCGAGCGAAGCTTTTTACTATCTCGATGCCCCGATCATGCGCCTCGGCGGTGCTGACGTGCCGATTCCCTACAATCCAGTGCTAGAGAGGGCCGCCACTCCTCAGGAAGAAGATATCTATCAAGCGGCACGCCGCCTGTTACAGCATAAGCCAGCATAAATGGGAGCCAGATAGCAATGGAAAAAACATTGACAATGCCCAAACTCGGCATGACGATGACCGAAGGCACGGTCCTGCAATGGCTCTTGCATGAAGGTGAGCGCATCGAGAAAGGCGAGCCGATACTTGAGGTCATGACCGACAAGGTCAATATCGAGGTAGAAGCTCCCTATGATGGCTATCTCGCGCGCATCCTCGCTCAGGACGGCGAGACACTGCCAGTGGGTGCCCCTCTGGCAATGCTCAGCGATACCCTCGTGGGAAACGACGCTGCACAATCTCCCTCTGCACTAACCGTAGGAACCGCTTTATCTCGTCCGCCTTCCTACGATGGCCCTGTCGCCAGTACACCTTCTGCCAAACGTGAGGCCACGCTCCATGGTATAGCTTTATACGAAGTCGTCGCAGCAGGCGCGACGCCTCCTCTCGATAAGGCCGATATCACCACGTTTTTACAGCAAAAACAACAAAATGGTGCGAAACCCGTCCGTGCCACGCCCGTTGCGCAGAAGATGGCAAGCGCGCACCAGATTGACCTCTCTATGTTGGCGGAACGCAAGGCAGGCGAGAAGGTCACACGCGCCGATGTCGAGGCCCATCTCGCAAGCACACAACAACTGCCACAAACAGTAGATAATGCGTCGCCCGTAGAGCCAACCATCAGTAGCGTCGTCGCACCTACTGCTCCTATGACCACTACAGCAGAATACGAACTTATCCCGCTTTCTCCAATACGCCGCTTGATCGGGCAACGGATGCAGCAGAGCAT
>DAICZM010000525.1 GCA_027311145.1 Ktedonobacterales bacterium | reverse complement strand
ACAACAGACTATCATGCAGGATATCGGCACGACACAACACACCCTGGTACAAGAACTAGGAAATACACAACAGCAAATGGTCGCCACTATCGCTTCTAGCCAACAAGCCATCATGCAGGATATTGGCACTACACAACATACCCTGGTACAAGAACTAGGAAACACACAGCTACGGTTTGTGCAGAAAATGGAAGACACACAAAAGCTGATTGTGAATGATATGAGTACAACACAACGTCAACTCGTGCAGGGTATTGATAAGACGCAAGACGTGCTTGTAAAGAGCATTCAAGATACTGCTGACCAAATGGACGAAGTGGCAAAGGATACGAAAGCAGTTGCCCGACAACTTGGCCAAATTACACGGGCTGATATTCAGCAACTGACTACGGATATTGCCACAGCCATTTCCTCCCTCAGCAGCTCTACACAAAACGATATCAAGCGCGTGAACGATCAAGTCACCCAGGATATTCAAGCCATGAGCAGCGAAGTCAGTCAGATGGCAGCCAACATGCAACAGGTTAACCTACAATTAGCACAGACGATTATTGCCCTGGAGCAAGCATCACAGGCTCTTAGCGTGGGCGGTGGCTTCACACAAGTTAGTCATGAACTGCAAATAACCACAAAGGTCTTAGGAGAGTTCACGCGATTACTGCAACATAAATCCAGACGTTGGTTCTTTTGATTGCCAGCTCATAAACGATAAGCATTGACGAACAGGAACAAAAATAGCTATGATGCACATGCCTTTTAGGGACCATATTCAGGGGTCGTCGCTCGCCTCGGTTGGCTGGCTCTTCGCTGATCTGCTGCTCGCACTCGCCATGCTCTTTATGGTTGCCAGCACCGTTGGCGTCAGGCCATTTATCTTGCCGCCACCCAAACTCGCGGTAGACACGACGCTCTTAACACCATCTGATAAACAGTGTACAGGTACACTTGCCGCTCCCCAATGCACGATTACACTGACAGAAACTGCTGCCTCTGCCGGCTCCGTTACCTGGACAGCCAGTAGCGACATGAGCGATAGCGTGGTCTTTCAACCATCGACGGGCATCTTGATTCCGGGGCACGCGGTCGCGATCACAATCAGCGCATTCCCCTGCCACAACGGCTCCTTCACCTTCAGCGGTTCGCGCAGTGCCATGCCTATAACTGTTCTCTGGCGTTGTACGCTTCCGCAGGAACGCCTAGACTTCCACTACCAGGAAATCACACTCAACGTGCCCGATGTTCCGGCCTTGCTGAGTGACTCACCAACTGCAATTACCACTGTGGAGCAACAAATTAGAGGACAAAGCCTGCTTGTCAACCGCAGCGTCGGCCTTGCCATTGCCTACGGTGGCGCAGCTAACCTCGGCCAGATTGCGCAAGCACAACTGGTTGCCAATAAAATCTATGCAATCTTAAAACAGCTTGGGCAAGAGGGCTTCGCGTTCCAGCGGGCTTCGTATTATGTGCCACTCTATTCGCTTGGTAGCCCACTCAACACTGTAACGCTAGATATCTATCTCTTTAACTCATAGCCATTGTGTACCTTATCATCGCATCAGGCTTTTCTTGAAGATGAGTATACAGTCAAAGGCGGCAGTACTCTATGAAGCAGGCAAACACGCCATAATTGAAGAGGTTACTATAGAGGCACCACATCAGGGTGGGATACTGGTACGCATGTAAGCAGCAGATGTCTGCCATAGCGATCTGCACGTGCGCGATGGCAGCTTGCCAGAGCCTACTTAAACGCATTCAAGCAGGCCGTAGTCAGCCAGACGATGTCATTAGATGCTTTAGAAACGGCGTTCGAGCTTCTACGCAAAGGCGAAGGTGTCAGAACGGTTTTGCGCTTTTAACATTTCTCTGTCGAGAGTGTGTACTTGCTCTCGACAGAGAAATGCCCGCTAGGGGAGTTTGATAATTGGGCCACTTACTGGGCCATTACTGCGAATGGTTGGGTTATTGACCTGACCGCCCAGATAGGCAATATAGGTGAATAGCACGGAATTCAGCAAGAGAATAATCAGCACACTCGTTGATAGCAAACGTGGCAACCTGGGCTTGTTGCTATAGAGTAATGCTCCCCCAAGCGCAATCATACCTGTCACAAACATTGCCGCTAGACCAAGCTGCGCGGCCTTTCTATGGGCATCTAGTATTGTGCTGGAATAAGTTGGTAAATTCTCTACAAGAGCAACGGAATGGTCACCCGTGAAGTAGACAACCGCTGTAGACAAGGCGACCATGACCAGAAACCATAGCGAGACTTTCTGCAAAAAAACGTTGCGAAAGACTAACGCGATAATAAACAAGGCTGTAACGAATATAGCACCTAGAACGGGAATGTGATTCAAAATCAGATGCAAGTGGACCATGTTCAGATTAATATTCATGGGTAATTAGTGTTTCCTATCTCATAAACGTGTGAATTCTCTGCTCTCGATGATTGAACAGACCAGCAGTAGTATCACAAGTATACCTTAAACATGAATTAAAAAAACGATCCACCAGCCTTTTGGCTACCAGCTTCCATACGATTTATCAATCAAATCAAGCAGACAGTGAAATGTCGGCAAAGAGATGACTGGCTGAATAATTGGTTCGTGCGTATATTGCGCCACAATTTTGACAAGTTTTCTCATCTTAAACTGATAGCCAATGCCATGCTCTTGAAAGCGCACATTCAATTCTTCTATGGCATCGTCGGGAGTCTGTGTGATTTTCGAGTAACGGATATCATCAAACGAGAGGCGGCGAATATTGCGATCTATCACATGAAACGAGAGATCAATAATATCCAGCGCGCCATTCGTATCTGTGTTCAACAGGTACTGCTGACATTGTACAAAAGGATTAGCATCCTTATCTCCAAGCGCAAACATGCCCAACTCACGCGCAAGGGTACTGAAAATATGTATCCAGATGGCATTCGAGGCAGGTGGCGGATTACGTAGAATATTGAGCGAACTATGATCTTCAAGAGCAGCATAAGGGCCAATTGCGCTCATCCAGATGTAAATGACCTGCCTACGGAAAACAGCAGGCAAGATATCATATTGATAGATTGTAGGCTGTTTCACCTGCCCGTTTCTCCTCTGACGTTTTGAAAACGTTTCAAACACTCCCACTCAAATCTCCTCCTGACATCCCATCCGCTCTCTGTGGCACATTCCTTCCCGTCAAAGAACAGATTCACTCTGTGTGATCTCTATTGTAGCAGATAGCAAACCGCATATC
>DAICZM010000524.1 GCA_027311145.1 Ktedonobacterales bacterium | reverse complement strand
AAACGGCATGAGGAATGCGGCCCTGATGAGGTATCAGTTGATAATATTCTTGAGTGTGATAAACTTGCAATTCTTCAGTTTTCGCAGCAAGGACAAGCGGCCCTAAACGCCTTTCGTTAGTTCGCCTGAATTTAATAACCTTGTCCTCATGTGTCATACATTTGGTCAGCGACCAAGTGATGTTATGAAAGAATTGCTCGGTAATGAGGTACCTCTCAATGTGCGTCCGATTGACTGGTATACCTTTGATATCACCGCAGCTTCACAGGTTCACGCATTATATAACAAGGCACATGACGATCCTGGTACATCATCACCTGTTTTGAAAGAAAATGGGAATGAAATTACTATTCGTGGTACTGAGATACCTCCCTGGGAACGTTAGAATACCTTCATTGTGGTCTTGTAGGATGATGCAGGGTGCCTTTCTCTGGCAAAAGGTATGATCCATCACTACTACACAATTCCCTCAAAAACGTATCTGTAACTCACCACGATGCGAAAAAACACACCATCTAAGAGTCAAATCTGACAGTTTTTTCAGCATAGTGGTATGATACATCCTTTATTTTTTGTGATCTGATCATCCATCAATGACTTTTTTCTGTTTTTCAGATGAAGAACAGATGTTCGGAGCGTAGCAACATGGCAATTTCTCTCGGAACGATCTACGGAGACGTTCGCTTGCGCTTAGGTCAACTGAATCAAGATGCCAATCAGGTGAAGCAAACACTTGGGGGAGTTGCGGATAAAATCGGATTTACCTCTAGCAACGCTGTACAAACTGGCAAACTCGCAATGATAGCTTTTGCAGGTATTGCCACAGCGGTGCTCGGCGTTGGTATCGCAACAACCCACATGGCAGGAGATTTCCAGGCTGGTATCACAACGCTTGTTACCGGAGCGGGTGAGGCAAAATCAAATATTGGTCTTATCTCCAATGGCGTCCTTAAACTTGCAAATGATACCGGAACATCGACACAACAATTGATATCTGGCCTTTATGAAATCGAATCGGCGGGGTATCATGGCGCTGCTGGTTTATCTGTTCTCAAGGCATCTGCTGAAGGCGCAAAAGTTGGTAATGCTGATCTCGGCGTTGTCTCCAATGCACTAACGACTATCCTGACTGACTATCATCTTAGCGGTGATAAAGCCGTCTCAACTATGAACGCCTTAACGGTGACTGTTGCATCTGGGAAAATGCACTTACAGGATCTAGCCGGAAGTATGGGAAGTGTACTGCCTCTTGCGGCTTCGCTCGGTCTTTCCTTCCCACAGGTAGCTGGTGGTCTTGCCGTTATGACCAATGCAGGTATGGACGCGCAGCGAGCATCCATGAATCTTGCATTTACCATTCGATCTCTTGCCGCTCCTGGTGCCGCCGCTCAAAAGTCACTTGCATCTATAGGGATATCTGCACAGCAATTAAAAGATACATTATCCAAGCAAGGACTAACGGGAGCAATCCAATTAGTTGAAGATCAAGTCAATAAAAAGTTTCCTGCTGGCAGCGTTCAAGCCGTTGAAGCCTTCAAGAAAATCATGGGTGGAGCAGCAGGATATAACACGGCATTGATGCTCGGCGGACAAAACATGTCAGCATACGAGAGCAATGTTAAGGCCATATCCGATGCAATGCACAAAGGCGGCTCTGAGGTTCAAGGCTGGTCTGATGTTCAATCCGATTTCAATTTCAAAATGGATCGAGCAAAAGAAGTCATTGAAACAACAGGTATCAAGATCGGTACTGCATTGTTACCCATGGCTGGTAAACTGGTTGATCTCTTCTCTACACAGGCTGTTCCTGCATTGCAAAAGTTTACCGATTTTGCACAACATAATATTCCTGTTATTGCGGCTGTCTTTGTGGGGCCTCTTGCCATGGGGGCATATACAGCAGCAGCAGCATTATGGGCAATGGTAGCACCTGCACTCATTGCGGCGGCTCCGTTTATTGGCATCGCGGCGGCGGTATCTCTGGTTGCTGTCGGTATTGTCAAACTGTATAACAGCAGCAAGCCATTTCGTACAATGGTTCAATCCATTGCCTCTGTCCTCAAAAACGAACTTTTCGTTGCAATGAATAATGCAAAGAAGGCGTTTGCCGATGCACAGCCACAAATCAAGCAACTGCAAGGAGCATTTGAAAAATTAGAACCTGTTGGCGAGTTTTTAGCAAAGGTCGTTGGTGGTACCATCGTCATTGCTATTGGCGTCGCAATTGGCGCTATCAATGGGATGATCGGCGCAATGAAAGGGATCATTGAGTTTACAACAGGACTCATAACATATATTCGTGGCGGCTGGGATATCATTTCAGGAATATTCACACTCAATGGCGATAAGATCGGCAAAGGGATCAATGAGCTTACATCTGGCATTGGCATGATGTTCAAAGGGATGTTTGATACCGTAACAGGCTTTGTCAAAGGTTTTGTTGGCGGGATCATTGGCTGGTTTCAGCAACTATACGATAAGTTGGTAGGACATAGCATCATCCCTGATTTGGTGAATGATATCATAGGGGCATTTGCAAATCTTCCTGCAAAACTTGGCAGCATTGGCGGGGATATCATGTCAGGCTTGACCAATGGTATTATTGCTGGTGGTAAAAAAGCATTAAGTACCGTTATGAACGTCGGATCAAATATGATCAATGGTCTGAAAAGCCTTTTCCAGAGCCATTCCCCTTCTGCTGTAATGGCTGATTTTGGAAATACAGGCATAATGGGAGGATGGGCGCAAGGCATTCTTGCTGGGTCTCCGCAAGTCATGGGGGCTATGCAATCCGTTTCTTCTAGCCTCATGAATACTGCTGCAAGTACGAATCTTTCAGGAAGTATGGGATCTGGCGGTGGTAGTGGTACTACAGTCAATGTCTATCTAACTGTTGATGTACAAACGGATGAGACAGACGATCAAGGCGCACAAGATGCAGGAACACAATTCGGTACAAGTGTCGGATATGGATTAGCCGCAGCATTGCAGCAAAGGGGATATTAGATCATGGCAATTTATGGAAATACCACGGCCCCAAATAATGCGATGGTCTGGTCTGGGTACAATAATGGCTACCTTTATGAAGTTGGTCAGAACTTTGGCTCATTTGGCGGCGGTACTGTAACCGATGTCTATGTCTACTATGGTGGTCATGCAGGATATGGCGGGGTAACATCACAGTTATGTATCTGGAATAGCGCGGGGACACTTGTCTGGGCATCGGGCCAGTTTACCGC
>DAICZM010000523.1 GCA_027311145.1 Ktedonobacterales bacterium | reverse complement strand
CTGTATGTCCTAATAGACGAATATTATGTCGATGAGCCAAAATGCTTTTCTAAAAGTGGTCCAGCGTACTCACTGAAAAACGTTGGTATATGCTGACGACAGTAGTAGAGCGGGCGCAAGAGAACAGGGGGCATACCAAATGCGAGAGCCGTGTTAATGTTATTTTTGGCATCTTTCGCTCTCTCTTCATACTGGCTAGACGACAGGCTCAATTCTTTATGTGCATGCATCAATCCGCGCCAGAAATAAGCATCCCAGCGTGTAGAATCATTTTCGATGGCACGCGTGAGTATTTTTAAGCCGCTTTGGGTGTTGCCATCTAAGGCTGTTTGTATTGCTTGACAGACCAGAACAAGATAGGCATTAGGTGGGCTAATACGACATATTTCTGTTAGCTGGGCTGCATCATCTTTTTTAGGATAGCTTTCACCTAGTGATAGCCAGAAAATGAGCCATGCAGCTTGCATGTGGGTAGGATCAAGCGCAAGGCATTGGTGGAACATTTTGAGAGCCTCGTCACTACTTTGCTGGTCGCGTTTAAGATAGAGCCATCCCAGTTGCTCATATCCTTTGGCTGCTGCGGGCTTGAAGGTGTTGGCGCGCTCAAAAAGCTGAATTGCTTGTGGATATTGTGCCTGATTCTGGTGAGTTATGCCTTTGTTGATGAGTATCGTATACATCAAGTCGCGTTCGTCTGGCGCAACAAATTGCTCAGCGTGTGTATAATGCTCAATAGCCTGGGTATAGTTTTGCTGAGCGGCATAAGCTTCAGCAAGGTTAACATGAAGTTGCGCGAGATCGGCATCATAGGTAATGGGCGACTGAGGCTGTAGTGTAAAGCCCTCTCTGCTCTTTTGATAGAGAACAAGAGCTTGATTGTAATCGTCAATCGCTTTTGGATAGAGTTTCTGCTTGAAACGTATCTGACCACGCTGGGCATAGGCTTTCCAATCGTCAGCGTTGAGAGCAATAACGTATTCCAGATAATCAGTGCGTGGGGGATCTGTGAGCAGGGCAATGTGGTAGTAGAGTTCTGCAATGAGTTGTTTTTGTGTAGCGTCTTGCTCCTGTAGGGGCAATGAAAGCAATATTGTACGTGCCTTTTCACAATATATAAGGCACTGATGAATCTCTTTTTGCTCATAGCACATCTTTGCAATCTGGCAGTAGCAAGCAACAAGCTCGTTTTGCAATTGAGTGGTGCTTTTCAAGATACTCATTGCATATTCGTACATTGTAATTGCATTTTTGATGCTTTCTATGTCACCGCTTTCATGAAGAGCAAGAGCATATTTCCAACAAAAAAGAGCATTGAGTTCTGCTGTTGGAATAGAAGACAGAGGATGCGGAAGCACTAAAACTCTATTGTTTGCTTGGAGATAGGTATATAATTCATGCAAACTATGCATTATCGTGCCGTTTGCTTTGTTATCAGGCATGAGTCCCTCGATAGCATGATGCCAATAGAGAGAGGTTTGCTGATCTACGAGTGGGAGAAAAAATTCGCCAATAGTGCTTATAGATGGTTTGAGATAGGAGTCCTCAGTGCTTGCAGCAATCATCAATGCTACTAATGCTTTGATGCCGGCATGAGGATCATTCCAGCAAAGTTGTTGGGCCAGATCCAGGTATAGCTCCCACCATTCCTGATCTTTGAGACGGCTTTGGAATGTTGGAAAGGAAGTTTGTTTTTCGAGCGTCTCAAGTGCCTGTATGTGTGCTGCAAGCAGTTGGTTGTTTATTTCCTGGATATCTGGTTGGGTACGGCGTACACGTAACCAAAGGCGCACGAAGTGACAAATCTCCCTTTGGAGTGCTGGTAGTTTGTCGTGGGTATCTGAGTCAATAAAGCTATAACGGATAGATAGATAATAGACAGCAGAGCGAAATGTTTGTGGATCATCCAATGTTAATGCCGCGGTGATAGCGTGGGAAGTTACTCTGCGTAAGAGTGCAAGTCCATAGATGCGGGTATATTCAACCTGATTTTCGGTGACTGGAAGGTAGTGTTGAACCATATCACTAATAATGCTGTGTTGTGCATCTAAAGTCAGGAAGTGTGGTGTCCTTGTTTGCTGCGTATAGCGTTCGGCTGCAAGTTTGGCTAGCAATGGTGATATGTATCTTGGCAGGCCCTCTGTAGGTAGGCTTGTATAGCTCATCTTGAAAAGCGTTTCTGCTATGTGTTTGAAATTGGGCATTCCTATCCCGCTATAATTTCTCAGAATGCAGTTATAGACGCGCGTAAAATAATCTTTGATGTCTTCGGCAGTAAACAATGCGCGATCATTACAATGGATAACGAAGCTATGCTCAGGACGAACGAATTCTTTATAGGGCTTGGCGGACCTGAGAAGGGGGTTCCAGAGGTTATGTTGCCCTGCGATGATCCATCCTACCCGTGATCCCGCAGATCTAATGACGGTACGTAAGAGTGCATCACATTCGTCAACGCATTCATATTCATCAAAGAAGATCAACAACCGTGTGACGCTAGCCAGTGATTTTAAATCTTCTCCCAATGCGGTAGCGAGTTCCTGGGGACGAATAGGGCCAGTGAACCATTTTTGAGGCTGCTGTTGCTTTGCTGTAAAATTGGGAAAAGCGTTCTCTGGCTTTTTGAGGCTGCTTGCCAACTGCTGTTGTAAAAGTCTAAGATATTTTAGCTGATCGATGTGTCGTTCGCGTATGTTTGGGAAGATGTCTTGATTGTCTGCAACAACACTTCGCCAGTGGATGATGCTGCTGACACGTAAGCTGGGATAGCGTGGAGTGCGCAAGATTTCCCAGAATTTTCTCAACAATACACTTTTGCCCATGCCGCTGTTGCCATGGAGGAAGACGAAAAATCTATTCAGCTTATCATCGTTAGGTGCTGTGAGTGGCAAGTCATATAACCAGATGACAAGTTTCTTGAGAAAATGGTAAATATGTTGCCGTTCCCATGAGCGGAATAGAAATATCTGACCAGGAATCTCTAACAAATGGCTATCTATTTCATCGCGATTTGTACTCAACATAGGCGCGCACCAAACGATCAATACTACGGACGACCTTTATTATATGATACCCGATTTTGGAGCAGAATGCTAGAATGCATATTATTTCCTGACCATTAGAAGAAAATGTTTTTAATGGTTGCATGATAGCTTGTTTTACAAAAAAATATAAAACGAAAGAAAATAAATAGAAATATTGATCGAGAATCTTGCTGGTAATGCTCTGGTTTGTCAGGAGACGGGACATGAT
>DAICZM010000522.1 GCA_027311145.1 Ktedonobacterales bacterium | reverse complement strand
GGCTGCGACTCGATATACATAGGTGCAAGAGAGGAAGGGCGTGAAGGAGAAGAAGGAGGTGTAACGGGTGCAAGAGCAGGCTGCGGCATACCTGCGGTCGAGTGAGTTTGAGGAACCATATGTTGTCGATGCGGCGTAGGTCGCGAAGGCTGAGCATTAAACGATGGCATTGTCACAATTTTTCCCCGGACGTATCTATACAAAACCTAATCGCTGCTTCAAAAGCATCGCTACAAGAGACACACTACAAACCATTTATGCTTCACACTTTCAATTGTACATATGGAAAGTTTTTTCGCAAGAGGGATATGACAAATGGGCCACATCTTTGCGCTTATCGGTGCGCATGATACGTACCAACTACCCACAATCAAGCCAGTAATGTCAGCAATTCATGCAAAATACGCCCCGTCGCCCCCCAAATGCGATAGGTAGCATAGTCATAAAAGTAGACGGTGCGTGTTTGTTCGCCACGTGTCCACTGCTCCGTATGCATAATCGAGGGGTCTGCCAAAGCGCGTAGCGGCATGAGCAGCACTTCTGCAACCTCGCTTTCCTGCATCAGCAATGTTCCCAGGCCCTGTGGCACAAAAGATACCACCGGCACAATCAGATAATTACTCACCACAGTAAAAACAGGCGAAAGTAAACCCAAGACCTCAACACGCTCAGGAGCAAGCCCAATCTCTTCTTGAGCTTCGCGCAGAGCCGCATGGACCAGTGAAGGATCGCTACGATCAACACTACCGCCGGGAAAAGCAATCTCGCCGCCATGAGCGCGTAAGGTGCTAGCACGACGAATAAAAGTGAGCATCAGCTCATGTTCAGCTTCAAAGAGAGCAAGCAGGACAGCAGCTTTCCGTGCATCAGGACGATAGCCTTCGAGCGTATCAAACAACTGCATTCCCTGCTCAGCCGTAAATAAACGCGCCTGGAGAGCAGAGAGCAGAGTAGTAATCTCAACTTTCATGAACATATTGTAACATACGAATGGGCTGTACAGTAATGTGATACAATGTGACAAATAAAAAAACAGGGCAGAGGGTTGTAAAGACGTCGCATATTGACTTGCATTCATCAATAGCTTTTGGTATAATCAGAGTATCGAGTGGGGTTATGCTTACATCCAGGTACTTACTGCGTGTTTACCAGAAGTGTGCCTGTTTGCGAGTGTCGTTTCGTAGGATCATTCTGTAGGTTTACACAACGGACACATACTATCACGGTGCAGAGCTGCGATAGAAAACATCGAAACGATTCCGCCTAAGCAACCTCCCCCGAATAGCCTAAGCCCAATGGCATACTCCCCAAAGGTTTCGACGTGCTGTTTGTGACGCGCCTCTGGAAGCTCACAGTGTTTCGGTGAATAGCAGTATGCGAGCAGAAACACGAGCGAGAGGATACGAGGATAGAGGCCAAACGGGCTAGGCAACAACCGTGGATCGAAGGGGGTTTCTACCCATGCAAGTAAAACAGCACGGCGACCTTTCGACAATGCCAGCGGCAAATACAAGAAGCGGGCGGGTACAGACGATGTTTGAAGGAAATGACCCGGTAGGGCAAAACAACAACAATCCCGAAGAGGCGGAAGACTTCAACCAGAATGAGATGGAAGCATTGCTGGCAGCATCAGCCAATCCCATCAACATTAAACGAGGCGATGTGGTCGAGGGCGTGATCGTGCGTATTGACCAGGACGAGATTTTGGTTGATATTGGCCTCAAGTCAGAGGGCGTCCTTTCTACAAAAGAGCTTCCCTCCAATGGGTATGGCTCTTTTAGCGAACTACACCTCAATGATAAGGTTCTGGTCTATGTCATCCAACCTGAAACCTCGGAGGGTCATGCGGTCCTCTCACTGAAGAGAGCCAACACCGAGCGCCAGTGGCGCATTGCCGAAGAGCAGTATAAAAATAACGAGCTGCTCAAAGCGAAAGTTATTGATTATAACAAGGGCGGCCTAATAGTTGATGTTGGTGGCATTCGTGGTTTCGTGCCAATCTCCCAGATTCTCAACCTCAAGCGCGAAGAGGTGGCATCTGGTGGCGAAAGCCAGGAAACCGCAGCCAAGCTCCAGAGCATGAAAGACAAGGAGCTTCAGCTCAAGATCATCGAGATCAACCGAGCGCGCAACCGTCTGATTCTTTCAGAGCGTTTGGCAGTGCAAGAGTGGCGGCAGCGCCGTCGCGAAGAACTGCTTGATGAGCTGAAACCAGGAGAGGTACGCACGGGCGTTGTCAGCAATCTGGCAAACTTCGGGGCCTTTGTAGACTTGGGCGGTGCAGACGGACTGGTACATATCAGTCAGCTTGCCTGGAGCCGTGTCAACCATCCAAGCGAAGTGTTACACGTCGGTCAAGAGGTTGAGGTTCAGGTTCTCAGCGTCGATAAAGAAAAGAAGAAAATCGCCCTTTCTATCAAGCGGGCCGAGGTTGATCCCTGGACAACAGTAGCACAACGCTACACACCCGGTCAGGTGGTCACTGGTGTCGTCACAAAAATTGCGCCCTTTGGTGCATTTGCACGCATTGAGGACGGCATCGAGGGTTTGATTCATCTTTCCGAGTTGACACCGGGTATCGATCCTAAGACGGTTCTCCACGAAGGCGCGCAACTACAATTGCGCATCCTACGCATTGACGCCGAGCGTCGCCGTCTGGGTCTGAGCCTACGTCAAGCAGACGAGCAAGATCAGCCAGGTGCACCAGATGAAATTGCAGTGGCCGCACCCACAGGAGATGCCGGGGTAGTTGCTGCTCAGCCCGAAGCTGAGCTAGTGCCCGTCCCTGTGCCAGCTGCCAGTACGCCAGCACCTCATGCACCATCCCTGGAGACACAGCCCACAGCTGAGCATGGAGCCAAACGTAGCGAGAGACGCGACCGACCAGAGCGCGCCAATCCAGAGAACGCGCTGCTGGGCAACATCAGGCTTGGGGACGAGGGTGAGACAACCGCTATGGCGGAGGCATTCCGTGCCGCCGCACGCCAACGCAGCAAAGAAGAGCCTGAAACGTCCAACTAGTCATGCGTTTTCTACGTTCTATAAGATGCGAGTATCAGTTTTTGTCGAATGCGAGCGTCGTTTATAGAGCGGTATGACCAAGCAGCGTAAGCGTAGGGTCGCCATGACACCCACATGCTAGGAAGGGTCGCCATGACACCCACAAGGCATGGATAAGCATGACACCCACAAGGGGTGGATAAGCATGACACCCACAAGGGGTGGATAAGCATGACACCCACAAGGGGT
>DAICZM010000521.1 GCA_027311145.1 Ktedonobacterales bacterium | reverse complement strand
TACGATTGCTCATTGAAACGATAAGGCAGGCCACCTTATTCTTCAGTTCGCAACTGCGCTCCATCTGCACCAACGCCTCTTTATCCCGGTGTAAAAGCTTTAGCGTCACCCCTTTATAGTAGTACACCCGATCATCGTCTGGTTTGATGGCGATCGCTACATCGTATTGCACCAATGCCTCTTCAGAGCGCCCCAAATTGGTGTATGCCAGCCCCAGCAGGTAATGTGTGGGTTCAATTTGAGGACTGATAGCTATCGAGCGCTTGAAATCCAAAGCAGCGTCTTCCCACTTTTTTTCAGCCAACTCGGCCTGCCCACGGTTGTAAAAGATACGATCTGCTCCGGACGCCCGCTCGCTCTTGAGCAAAGCAGCGGCTTCATTCCACATACGATAGCTATCTGCAAACACCTGCAATCGCCCCCACTACAACGGGACGAGCACGATTACCAAACAGGTCATCGCCAGCATCGCTTTGCGCTCTGACAACTTCGCCAGCAGCAGCGGAAAGAGCATCATCATACCGGGCATCCACAGGTAGCTGCGATATAGCACGAAAGGTTCTTGCATGCGGATGCCAGCCATCTCCACCCAGAATAACAGCCACGGATAAAGCATGGCGAATCCAGACAATCCGCTCATGCCACCCCGCAATAGCAGCCTGATGCCAAGCGCGCCATATAGCATAAAGGCAATGCCACCGAACCAAGCCTGCCATGCAGAAGCAGAAATGATGAAGGATTCGCGCATATCTACCGACATCAGCGTCGTGTCGGGCAGTATCCACAGCAGCAAATATTTAAAGAACAACCCAGCCTGCGTCAGCGCACTGAGCAAATGCAACATGGGCGTACTGGCTTCAATACCCTGCTGTTCAAACAATTGGGCTGCCATTGGCTCATAAGGACTGCCAAGCACGCCCTTGGCTCTCAGAGTCACAAGTATCGCAACAGCAAAAAACGCTAACCAAGTCAGCCACAACACGCGCCGGTTAACACGGTCGGTATGTACCAGCAACCCCATCGCCCCCAATATTGCAGGCATCAATACACTGTGCTCTTTTGAGAAACTGGCCAGAAAATAAGCAAGAACCGCCAGTGCAAACCAGCGCCGGGGTCCGCTCAACAACCCGCGAAGATAGGCCAGCAGCATCAACAGCGCAAACATTGTCGCCATCAGGATGCTGATCTGAACTGCATAACCGACAGCAAACACAGCCACCGGATGCAGTGCGAAAACCAGCGCGCCAAACCACGCCCCTCGCGCATTTGTGGATGGATCGTAACCCTTTACTTGAACCGCACCGATCAAGTAGCGCAGAAAATAAAACACCAGGATGGTGTTAACGGCATGCAACAGCAGGCTGAACAAATGATAGATTTGCGGGAGTTCGTTGCTGAATACCGTAGATATCCAACCCAGGCTTGCATAAGGAATCCAACGCAAACGAAGGTCGAACCAGTTGTTCTTGTATGCCTCGGCGGCACCGGTTGTAAAAAAGCTCAGATCATCGAAAAAAAAATGGTTGCCGAGAAACGGCAAATAGACGGCGCACACCGCAAAGAGCAGCGAAAGTACCCAGCCGCGGTCACGACTGCAAAAATAATCGATCAATTTGGCGCGATAAGTCATACCTTCTCCAGATACAAAAAACCCCTCCTAGGAGGGGTTTTTTTACAACATCCATCTTATTACAGGCAAGGCGTGCCGGAATTGTTAAAGAACTTCTTGGCGATAACATCCAAAGTAGTGCTACAGACATAATAAGTCTGCAGCGAGGTCATGCCGCTACCCACGCCGCTCGTACCCACCGTGTTGGCGCCACCTGCAGTAACCGAGTTTCCCGTGCTGACTGGACCTATGGCCACCGATTGGCCATTAATCGTGGTTGCCTTGATGTTTGCAAATGTGATCGACAGGCCAAAGTTATCTCCGAGCGTATCCGAAGCATATTCCATACTAGCAATCTCAGGCGGAAGGTTAACGGTCGTTAAACCGATCGATCTCCAGAAGGTATCAACTGCTGGTGTTGGTGATAGGGTTGCGATCCCACCCACAGCATAAGTCGCTGTAGCAGCAGTAGTAGTTACAGGGAATGACCCCTGCTCCTGATAATACAAGGCGATAGCCGTCTTGATGGAATCGACAGTCGAGGCCACCTTGGCCAGTTTGGCTTTTACCACGTAGTCCTGATACGCAGGAATCGCCACCGCCGCCAGAATACCGATGATCGCAACCACGATCATCAGCTCGATCAGGGTGAAACCTTTTTGAATTTGTTTCATATTGAGCTCCTTTAGAAGAATTTATTGTTGCCGTTGCGGGCTACACACAAGGTGTGCGGATGGATAGTAGCAGAACCCATGCCAGAGAGTAATCAATCGCAAAGCAGGCTGTTTTATTGATTTTGCCGCTCGGCGCAATCCGAATGACAGTCACACAAAACCCAGAAGCGTCAGTCCACTGACGCTTTTTGTCACCTCCCGTGCGTTGGTATTTCAAAAATGCGGACGTTCAGGGGATATAGCCCGGAATCTTGCTTTCATCCACTTCGTCAATCTGCTCCGGCGTGAGAAATTGCTTGGCGTAGGCAAGGTAGACCTTTTCGCGGATAAAAACGTCGAACAAGTCGGGATCGATATGACCGTTCACTTTGAACTTGCCCAGGATAGCGAGCGATTCGGTAAGTGTCTTGCCTTCCTTGTAGGGCCGGTCTTTGGCGGTTAGCGCCTCGAAAATATCGGCAATACCCATGACCCGCGCCTGTATCGACATTTGTTCGCGCGTCAGTCCTTTGGGATAACCTTTGCCATCCATACGCTCGTGGTGTCCACCCGCATATTCCGGCACATGTTTCAGGTGGTTCGGCCAGGGCAGTGCCTCCAGCATCTTGATCGTGACATCAATGTGGTGATTGATTTTCTCGCGTTCTGCCGCTGTGAGCGTACCGGCGCGGATAGTGAGATTCTCGACTTCTTCCGCATTCAAAAAGTCTGCCGGTTTGCCCTGGATATTGCGCCATTGGTATTGAGCGATCTGTTGCACCCGTACAATATCGTCATCCTGCATCTTTTCCGAACCGATATTGCAGCGGCGCAGGAATTCGCGGTCGGCATCGAGTTGCCGGACAGTCGCTTCAAAGTCGGCCTTCGTCCTGATCCCCTTGAGCATCTCAATCTCGGCGTCGCGCTTGAGCACCTCAAAGCGCGTGTCGATCAATTGAATACGGTCAAAGATGGTCTCCAGCTTGGTG
>DAICZM010000520.1 GCA_027311145.1 Ktedonobacterales bacterium | reverse complement strand
TCAGACTATTTACAGCTAAAGCGGGTATCCCCAGACCCTTACGCGTTCAACAACCAACTCGTAAGTCGTCCAAGCTACGCCTATTGCAGGGTCTTCAGGTAGTCTATGACGTCGTGCTCTGCTGAAATGATTTGACAACCAAACTTTTTGTCCAGCGCAACATTCCCAGCAGTGAGCAAAACACGCAGCGGATTCTCAGTAAACATTGCATCGTGATACGCTACACCTGCGCTTGCATGATGCAAGTCCAGCAGATCATGCCCATTGAACTTTCTCGTCCGGTCCATTCGTATCGCAGCGTGGCACATTGCGTGAACATAGAGCGTAGGAATGTGCTGCGCCATTTTTCCCCGCGCATACCGAAAACAGTTGACAAGCGCATTTAGCATTGCCTTCTCGAACTCGAAAAACTCCTGATCAGTGGCTGAAACTGAATTGCCCATCCTCTTCTCATGCAGACGTACAATGATCCTGGAAATATCAGTCTTAAAGATGCTCAGCACTCCTGCAATTTCCGCGACAAACGCTTGCTCAATGCTCCGTACCTGATGTGCGTGCTTCGGCATGTCGATGTTGATCTGCGCAGCAGCTTTCTCGAAGTTATCTGGCGTCAGCACTACTGACGCAGCGTTCTCTACGAACTGTTGCAAGGTCATCTGCCAGAACATGTCGATGGTAGCTTTCTGTACTATCCGATTGATTGACGGTGAAAGCTCTGCACTAACCGGTACACTTACGCCAAGCACATAGCAAGGTTTGACCCAAACTATGTTCTTCAGCGGCTCTGGATCGCTACCCGCCTCGGGATATTCTAGAAAGTGTTCCAACTCCGCTCGTACACGATCCCGTTCACTGTGCAGTGCGACACCAAGACTTAACTCGTCCATAAGCTTTGCGGTTGCAACTCTGGTTACATCGTCCGTTTGCTTCATCAACTCCATGAATGCAGCATCGCTGATTGGGCATAACGCAGCACCGGCAGACACGAGCCGGCGAAGTAGATGAAGTATTTCATCATGTTCAACGCGCTTTGCCCTTCCCAGGACCGCTTCTCTGAGAAATACCCAATAGCGCGCGTCCAAATACAGTTTGCGGCGACCAGCTATCGATTGGCCAAACTCGGCGACCAAGTTGTTAAAATAGTCACTAGTCGAAATTTCTGGTTCAACTTTGTGGCGTTCCAGTATTTTTTTACCTGCTCGTTAGCCATTGAATTGGGCTGCCGTCGATTTGGTAGCCACAACAGTGTACAATTTTTCATGAAAGCAACTGAGAAGCAAATGTCACTGTCCGCTTCCCGGTTTTCACCCCGTCGGGCTAGGCATTGAAATAGCCCGGAGTTTTTACCCAGCCTCGACCAGTTGCGGAATGAAAATGTAGGCTATCTCTCTGGAAATGTCATGATGATCGGCTGCAATATGGCAGTTCCAACTATATACGCGCCAGGTCCACCACCTATCAGCATCTCCATTCGATCCTGGTCCAGGATTCCCGCTTTGAAATCTTCGCTCATTTGCTTCTTTAGAGCCTCGCATGCGATGACTAGGGATCTGCTGGCTTCTTCTGTGAGGCCGTTGGCGGACCTGGGGTCCAGGGCGACCACTCTATCGAGGAGGTCGCATATAAGCCGCTCTTCTGGTTTTGTTGCCTTACTTTTGTATTCATCGGCTATATATCTCATAAGCCTGAACACTCTTTGTGCTTCCGACGATACGATGTTGGAGAACAGCTTGTCGCGATCGACTTCCGTGAGAGATGCTGTGCCCGCAATTTTCCTCAGGATCGCCCTGGCAGCTGTCTGACGTTCAAATTCCACAATCCGCTGCATCAGGTCGTTTATGCGCGCCTGCGCGTTACCGGAACTGATCGCCTCTGCAAGACTGGCGCTAAGGTTCTCAGGTTTGGAAACCGCGCCTTTGGCTGTGCCTTCGTTCCAACTAAAAACATCATTGGGCGGCGATTTCGCGAGCGGATCAATGTCAGTTATAACCGACTGGCTTGCTTTGACTGGCACCGTGCCAAACAGAACTGAAAAATTCAGGGTGGAGAAGAGTGAGAGGCGGGCATAGGCCGTGCCATCTTCCTTATTCAGGCCCACAATCACACGATGTCCAAAAGGGAACTTGTTCACTGGGAGATCATCAGGTGTTTCGAAATTCCACCAGACAAAGCCAGAGCCTACATTCTTTAAGGTGTAATCCCTGATCCCCTGCAGCTCTGGCAGACGAGCGACGTCCGGAAAGAAATGAGCCAGAAATGTTTGTGCGATGTAACCGATCGCACGCAACCCCTCCTCATTGCCGCCGAGCGTAATCCTCGCATGCGTGGTTCCGACATGGTACTGAATTCTCTGTCCCTGACCGGTGACCTGAACGTCAAATCCCTTTGCCTTTTGCTCGAGCACCCATTCTTTTGCTTCCTTTCTGCTGCTGAAGGCCATTTTCATGACGATTGTGTTGCCTTCTGCTTCCTGCGAGATGACCTTAGGATCTTTGAAGCGTATCCGTGAGTTGCTCAGCTCCACTTCCCGTCCACTGGCCAGGTCATTCATTGCGATCGGCTTGGTCTCAGACGCATGATCCCCTACGACGCCAATCAGCGCATTGAACAGGGCGAGTTGTGCCGAGATGATGCCCGCAAGGCCAGAATATTCATTGTTGTGATCAGCGCAATAAATGCCCTTGTTGGTGCGGCGCCCCCCCAGTGCGGCAGGAAATAGGTGCTCGCGAGAGCCTGTAGGTTCACCGCAGATGATGCAGGTTTTAGTCATAAACAATCATCACCCTTAACGTCAAACGCATTGATTTGCTCCAGTCGGCAATCTGTCGTGACAGGATGGTGGGTTATATTCTTACCGTCGAGTGGCTGTTTAATCAGACTTGGCTAGCAGACCAGCAATACAACTCAAAAGAGAGAATACTTTAAGGCTGTTTTCCTCGGTTGCATAGTTTTGATCGGCAATCCCATGCAGAACTGTATGCCGGTTCAGCCCGTCATACTGGAAGGCATTGCGAGCTTTCTCGTTATAGGCAAGAGGCGGCTTTTCGCTTATCGACTCCCATATTATCCCAGACATCAGCGAGAAAAAGCCTGTGATTGAGTTTTCCACAGCCTGTTCTTTTATGGCACCTAATTCCGCCCTTGCGTGCGAGGCTATGTGCATATCACCAGACTCTTGAAAGAGATATTTCTGTGCCCGTTCAAAGCAAATGCCATCAACCAAGATGAAATATATTGGAATGGATATGGCATATTC
>DAICZM010000051.1 GCA_027311145.1 Ktedonobacterales bacterium | reverse complement strand
AGATATAGCCTGTATAGCCAGAGAAGATGTTCCAGCCCGTCGTAGCGGCGGCAAAGATCAGCGTAAAGATGGCAATCGTCGTGACAGCGGGGTTAGGAAAGAGCAGCGGAAAGGCTATCGCGACCACCAAAGCCAGCAAGATGCCAAGCGGTTTGAAAATCTTCATTGTTTTCTTCCTTCCGCCTGCCCAAACAAGCCTTGTGGGCGAACCAGCAAGATGACGACCAGCAGGACGAAAAAGACCGTACTGGCCCAGACCGGTGACCAGACAAAAGAGGTAATATCTTCAACGACGAGCATGCTCAGTGCGGCAATCAATGCCCCCGATAAGCTGCCCATGCCGCCAAAGATAATGATGGCAAGCAAGCGTGAAATAAGGTCATAGGAGCTACCAGCATTAAAAGCGTTCGTTGCCCCAAAAGCCATTCCGCCCGCCGCCGCCAGAGCAATCCCAATGCCAAAGGTGATAGCCGAGACGCGCTCGACATTGATCCCAATAAGCTCTGCCGCGGTACGATTCTCCATAGCGGCGCGCACACTAAAGCCAAATTTGGTACGGTAGAGCAGGAAATAGAGTGCCCCTAGCAGAACAACCGCCAGCAAGAAGCCAAAGACATAAATATAGGAGAGATAAAACCCCCCAATATCAATGGAAGCGGTGACATACCAAGCCTGTAATTTGACATTATTGGCGGTGAAAATCAGGTTTAGGATACCTTCGATAATCAGAGCTACCCCATAGGTGACAAGAATGGAGAGCATGGTACGATCGCGCTTAATTGGACGGATAAAAAACCATTCGATCAGTAAACCCAGAACAAACATAACAGGTAGCGTGATGAGCAACCCTAAAAACAGATCGACATGGAAATTTTGTTGCAGGTAATAGCTCAGATAGGCGCCGAGAATAACTAGCGCACCCTGACCAACATTAATGATGTCCATCACACCGAATACCAGCGTCAGCCCTGATGCCATTAATGCATAGACGCCCCCGGTCAGTATTCCGGTGATAATTGCTTCAACAATAGGATTCACGATGAAGCTCCTCGTTTTCGACAGAGAAAGTGGGTAACGACAAGAACGCCTAACAATAAGGCACAACACCACGATGTGAACGTGTGTGAAAGGTGTCTGCTGCTATGAAAAGCAGCAGACAGACCCAACAAGTGATTTGATCCAACCCAGACACGTTTAACGAAACGAAAGATTAGGGCCAGTTCGGCTTGGGATACTCAGGGGTATTCGTCGCCAATGAAGCGGGATAGACCGAGACCAACGAACCTTTTTGCCACTGGAATAGGTAGCCAGTCGCAAGAGTATTCTGTCCAGTGCTATCAAACTTTACCGGTCCCTGCACAGTCTGGAACGTATCGCCAGAATGGAATTCAGCAATCAATTTGGTATTATCGATGCTGTTGATTTTGGTCGCGGCCTGCATAACAGTCTGACCAACCGAGAATGCCTCGGCAACATCAGAGCTAATTGCATCAGCCGTACCGCCATACTGCGCTAAGAAATCCTTGACCATCTGTGCATTTTGGAACGTGTTAATCGAGGGATACCAGCCACCGTTTGGGACGAAAACGCCTTCAGCAACATTGGCACCACCGATAGCCTTCGTAAACTGCGCTCCCTGGTCCGGTCCCGCCGTTGCAATGATGGCTTTGGGGCTATAATGCTGCTGTCGAAATGCCTGGATATAGGCAACGATATCAGGCAACAACGTACCAGTCACGATGATTTGCGCTCCCGAGGCAATCATTTTCTGCGCGATTGGCGTGTAGTCGGTAGTCTCTGCTGGATAGACCTGATAAGAGACCGTTTTAATGCCCGCCAGTTCTAGATAATGACGTGCAGTGTCTACCTGTGGCTGCGTAAACGGATCGTCCTGCGTTGCATATGCTGCGGTCGTAGGTCGATCTGATGCAGGCAAGGCCTGAATATACTGAGTAAAGCTAACAAGTAGATTCGCTACTGGTGCTGACACATCGAACAGATTGTGTAACCCCTGCGTAAAAACTGAAGGGCCGCCGCCCGCACCCTCGACAAAAGCATAGCCATAGCGATTTGCCACAACTGATGCTGGTTTTGTCAGCAGGGAAGAAAAGGGGCCAAATACGAGATCACAATGATCGACTGTTATCAATTTTTGGTAGTTGGTGACGACCTGCGTCGTGCTACTGGCATCAGAAAGAATGTCTAACTGGACCTGACGCCCCAAAATACCACCATTTTTATTGACCGTGGCCGCCCATAGCTGGTATCCCTGCTGAAAAGCTAAACCGTCCGCAGAGAAATCACCAGAAAGCGAAAGCGAAATACCAATCTTGATCGGCGTTTTCGGCTGACTAGTCCCACTTGGTGTCGTTGTTGTAGTACTTCCCGTACCACAAGCACTCAATACGAAGAGTGCCACAAACAGCGCGCCAACACTCTTTAAGATGTGAGTTTTCCATAAGGATATGGGTCCTCGCATAGTAGTCCTCCCTAATATTCTGAAGCAACCCCCCGGCTACTTCATGCATTATCAAACAACTATCGCGTTGCTTTCGGTTTCTTAAAAACGTTCTGGGGTCTGGACTTTTTACCGTTGGTTCGCGTTGTGCCCTAATGAACGCGAATTATTACCTCCTTTCTTTCAAGTAACAATTTTATTATGTACCACATGAAAGGTTTATACAAGCATTCCCAGCGGTTCTTCGACAAAAGTCACGATGCTATCCAAGAATTGCGCACCCCTTGCCCCGTCCACGGCACGATGGTCACAGGAGAGCGTCAACGTCATCATAGGCTGAACAGACGGCTGCCCGTGCATTGGCGTCACACGATCTGCAATGCGCCCAACCGCCAAAATTGCTGCTTGTGGTTGGTTAATAATGGCATTGAAGGCGTCCACATTGTACATGCCCAGATTGCTAATCGTGAATGTGCCATCGCTGATGTCCTGCGGCCTGAGCTTGCCAGCTTGCGCCTTCGCCACCAGTTCGGTGCGTTGTTGGGCCAATTCTGCCAGACTCAATGTATCGGCCTGATGAATGACAGGCACAACTAACCCATCCTCAATCGCAACCGCTAGACCGATATGAATCTCCTGTTTCATCGTGACCTTGCCGGCCTGCCATGAGACGTTAATACGTGGATGCAAACGCAAGGATGCCGCGACAATCTTGGCAAGGAGATCGGTATAGGTCACCTTTATCGCTGAATGCTTCATGATCTGTTCACGCCAAGCAATCAAACGACTCGCGTTGACTTCGCGCATGAGATAAAAATGCGGAACTTCCGTCCAGCTCTGGGTTGTGCGTTCTGCCATAATGCGCCAGATGTTGCCCAAAGACACTTCTGCGCTCCCATTGGCAGCATGTGTTGCGGGCAAAGCTTGCAGACGTGCGGTTGCTAGCCCGGTTTGTACTGGTTTTGCAGCGGCGGCAGCCAATACATCGGTAGCTAGTATCGCACCGGCTGGTCCGCTACCTTGTATGTTTGCAAGGTCTTTGCCAGCCTCACTGGCGAGACGGCGCGCTTTGGGCGAGGCCATCGTCAAACGCGTAACCGAGACTGCGGGTGTTGCACCATCCTGGCTTTGCAGATATGCCAGCACATCTGCTTTTTGAATACGTCTGCCCACTGGCTTAACCTGACTCAAATCCAGATTATGCTCAGCAGCGATACGAGAGGCAAGCGCACTGGCAATCGCTGTAGTCTGAACAGACACCTCGGCCTGCGCAGAAAAGGACGACGGATGCGCTAGCTCACTTGCTTCCTTTTGAGGCATGTTCTCACGCGGTAGCGTCTCTCCTGCTGCCAGAATGTGCGCGATAACCTGCCCAACGGGCACATCATCCCCAGCGGCAGCAGCAACATGCGCAAGAACACCAGCCGTCGGTGCTTCAATCTCTACCGCCGCCTTATCCGTCTCAATTTCTACCAGCGGGTCCCCTTGCGCCACATGCTCGCCTTCGGCCTTGAACCAGCGTAATATCTTGCCCGTTTCCTGTGACATCCCTAACGCGGGTAAGATGACCTCAGTCGCCATCTCTGCTCTCCTATCAAACTATACAGATACGGTTTGTTAGATCGTCTCTGCGTTCAAATGTGATTGCGTCTCGCGCGTCGTTGGCAATGGGCCATCGACTGTATAGTAACGCACACCGGCAATCAGTAATTTCTCTGCCGGGAAACGGGTGATAACCTCGCAACCATTCTTTGTCACGACCAATTGCTCTTCGATGCGTGCCGCCGACCAGCCATCAGAGGACGGCCAGAATGTCTCAAGGGCAAATACCATACCCTCTTCGATGACCTCTGGATGCTCTAACGAGACCAGACGGCTAAAAATAGGCTTCTCCCAGATCGAAAGACCCACACCATGCCCATATTGGAGCGCGAAGGCCGCTTCTTCATTGGGGAAGCCAAACTCCTGTGCCTTCGGCCAGAGCTTCACCACATCAGCCGTTGTCACGCCCGGTCTAATCGCGTTAATGGCGGCGTCCAGAATGTCACGACACCGTTTGTACGCGTCAACCAATGCAGGTGATGCACTCCCCACCGCAAAGGTGCGATAATAGCAAGTGCGGTAGCCATTATAGCTGTGCAAAATATCAAAATATGCCGGGTCGCCGGGTCGCAAAGCACGATCAGTGTATACATGGGGATGAGGACTACAACGCTCGCCCGAAATCGCATTCACGCCTTCGACATGTTCTGATCCCAGATCATAGAGAACTTTATTGACCAGACCCACGCACTCATTTTCGCGTATGCCCGGTTTTAAGGCACGATAGAGTTCATCATAGGCAGCATCTACCATCATACACGCACTGGAGAGGAGTGTAATCTCGTCTTGCGTCTTCAACACACGCGCCTGCTGCATCAACTGCTGCCCATCGACAACCTTGATGCCCTCGGCTTGGAGTGCAAATAGCACGGGCAATTCAATCACATCGACGCCTAACGGCTCGTGAAGCAAACCACGCGCCTCCAATTCGATGCGAATCTTCCTGGCTACATCTTCGGCCCGCCCAGACTCCGGCGACATCGCTCCGCGTTGTGTCGAGATACCTGCGCGCGAACGTTCGCCTAACCAGGGAGCATACAACTGATGGTGGCGTGCGGCTGAGCCGAAATCCCACATAATCGGCTCGTCATCTTGCGCTAACAAGGAGAAACGCGCCAGTTTATCCATCGCCCATGTCCCGATATGGGTCGCTGTGATATAGCGAATATTATTCATATCGAAACACAGCAACGCTCCCATCGAGGATTCTTTGAGAAGCTTTTTGATGCGCGTCAGACGCTCTGTGCGCAATCGCTCAAAATTAACGCGCTCCTCCCAATCGACGCCCATCAAACCATATGTTTTGATTGCCATTCCTGTTCTCCTTTGGACACGATATAGCGGTTCCTACATTGTTTAGACTCGCCCGCAAAGAGTTTTCGCAACCTCTAACACGGCGGTAGAGGTGGGAACAGTCAGGTCTTCGAGAACGGGCGAGAACGGAACCGGCACATCCATCGCTCCCATGCGTTTAACCGGAGCATCCAGATAGTAAAAGGCTCCATCTGCAATGACTGCGGCGATCTCTGCCGTCACACCATAGCGTTCATAGCCTTCATCAATCACCATAGCACGACTCGTTTTCTTCGCGGATTCAATCAACGTGTTCTTATCAAGTGGAAAGGTTGTACGCGGATCGACAACCTCGGCACTGATACCGAGAGCAGCCAGTTTTTCAGCCGCCTCCAGAGCGACTTGCACCATACTGCTCGTCGCCACAATGGTGATGTCGCTTCCCACCCGTTTCACATCAGCCACGCCAAAAGGAATGGTATAATCGCCTTCGGGCACAGGTCCTTTGAGCTGATACATCATCTTGTCTTCAAAATAAATGACGGGGTTCTCATCGCGAATGGCGGTTTTTAGCAAGCCTTTGGCATCATAAGGGGTTGAGGGCAACACAACTTTCAGGCCCGGCACATGACTTACCCAAGCATGCAAACTCTGACTATGTTGCGCGGCAGTACGACGTGTTGCGCCCAGCGTGGTGCGCACAACCAGAGGCACTTTGAGTTTGCCACCAGACATATAGTGAACCTTCGCCGCCTGATTGACAATCTGGTCCATCGCCAACGCAATAAAATCGCCAAACATGATGTCCACAATGGGACGCATACCCGTCATGGCGCCGCCGACACCCAGGCCTGTAATGCCCGCCTCAGAGATCGGCGTATCTATCACACGAGCTGTTCCAAATTCTTCGACCAAGCCCGAGAGTACTTTGAATGGCGTGCCCGCCTCGGCAACATCCTCACCCATGATGAAGACACGCGGGTCACGTCGCATCTCTTCCGCTAAGGCTTCGCGAATGGCCTGGCCCATCGTGATTACCCGCACACCTTGCCCTGTTTGTGGTGCGGTGGTATTAAGCATAGACATCTTTGCCTACCTCACTTGGATCTGGATATGCCGCGTTGAGAGCAAACTGCTCTCCCGCTTCTACTTCAGTACGCACACGCTGCTCAATCTGTTGAAAGGCCAGGCTATCAGCAATGCCCTGCTCGCTCAACCAATCCGCCAGCAATTTCAACGGGTCACGTTGCGTCTTCCAGTGTTCTTCCTCTTCTTTTGGGCGATAATAGGCGCGCTGAATATCGCCCACATGATGACCATGATAGCGATAGGTATCACACTGAATAAAAGCCGGCCCTTCCCCACGTCGGGCGCGCTCAACCATGCGTTTAGCCGTCGCATAGACCAGGCGCACGTCCTGACCATCAATTTGCTCAGCCAGAATGCCAAAGGCTTTAGCTCTCGCACTCATCTCGCCAGCCGTTGTCTCAGTATAATGGGTATATTCGTTGTACAGGTTATTCTCACAAACATAGATAACGGGCAATTTCCAAAGCGAAGCCATATTCATCACTTCGTAAAGCAAACCCTGGCCCAATGCCCCATCTCCAAAGAAACAGACGGTTACCTGATCGCTCCCCAGCAACTTGCTCGACATGGCCGAGCCTGTGGCGATGCCCGCACTACCACCGACGATGGCATTCGCCCCCAGATTGCCTGTATCCTGGTCCGCGATATGCATCGAGCCACCCTTGCCATGACAGTAGCCAGCATCCTTGCCCAATAGCTCGGCAAACATGCGATCCACCGCAGCACCTTTCGCCAAACAATGCCCATGACCACGATGCGTGCTGGTAATGTAATCATCGCGCCGTAATGCCTGACAAACCCCGACCGCTACAGCCTCTTCTCCAATATAGAGATGGGCAAGACCGGGCATACGGGCGGTGAGATACAATTGATTGACATGCTCTTCAAACAGACGGATTTTTAGCATCTGCTCATACATCAGCAGCCAATGTGCCTGCTCGCTATCCCCGCTGGATGTCCCCATATCAGCAGTCTTAGATATTTCAGGTTGCAACATATGTTTCTCCAGAGTCGTTACATGTCTACGCCGGATAGACGAGCTAGTACTTTATACACAATAGCAAAATCTTGCTCCGCTAGACCCATCGCACGAGCAGAGGTGAGTAGTTGGTTGCTAATTGCCACTGTTGGCAAGGTAACATCCAGTTCTCGCCCCATCTCCTCTGCCAGTAGCATGTCTTTCTGCATCATATTCACGTTGAACCAAGCTTCCTCTGGCATAGCAAGAATAAAGGGGACACGATACTTCAAAGAAGGTGAGGCAATCACGCTATTGAGCATGACTTCAAGGGCCGTCTCAACGGGAATACCACCCTTAATGGCCAAAAGCAGCCCCTCACAAAAACCGACGAATTGCACCTGTAAATTGAGGTTAATCGCGATTTTCATGAGAACCGCTTGCCCATTCTTACCAACATAATTCACGCGAGGACCAATATTGAGCAAAATCGGCTTGATTTGCTCAAAAGCCGCCTCGTCTCCACCAACCATCAGGGAGAGATTGCCTTGCTCCAAGGTGATCACACTGCCAGAAACGGGGGCATCAAGCATATGCGCTCCCTTTGCTGCCACTTGTGCCGCAAGAGCGCGTGAGGCCGCAGGACTTACCGTACTCATGTCAACGTAGATTTTTCCCTTGCCGAGTCCCGCCAAAATACCATCAGAGCTGTGAAATACGTGGTGCAACGCCGTTGTATTCGTCACCATGGTGAACACAACATCGGCTGCTTCCGCTACCGCACGGGGCGAATCACCCCATTGCATACCTGCATCTAACAGCCATTGCGCTTTCGACTTGGTGCGGTTATATCCAGTAACCGTGTGGCCTGCGTCGAGCAAACGCTTTGCGACGCGACCACCCATAGCTCCTAGACCAACATATCCTAGGTGAGCCATAACCACCTCCGACTGAATAACAAAAATACGCTATGTGCCCTGCTACTGATTTTTTTGTGTACCAGCAGCATTGACATCCTCACGAACCTGCCACAAATGAGAACCCATCGCCACACGAGCAGCCTCGGGATCACGCCTGATAACACATTCCAGGATACGCTTGTGATGAAGTTGCCCACGCTGTGGACCACCCTCAACAGCAAAAATTTGCTTGCGTTGCTCGCTTAATAAATGCACAATCGAATGAATCAAAGTAAAAATAAGTGCATTCTGTGTCGCACGTGCAAGTGCCTCATGAAACACATTATCGGCAGTAATGAAGGAGTCCGCATCACTCATGCTTTCATCCATCAGCCTGATCGCCTCGCGCATCGCCGCAATCTCTTTCTCAGTCGCACGTGCAGCCGCCAAACCTGCAATCTCAACCTCTAAAATGGCACGCACCTCAACGAGGTTATCGGAGCCACCCACCTCGCCAAGCTTCATTTTCATCAGCAAATCGATTGAATTTTGCATCGCTTCCCGTGCGCCATCGATAACAATCGTTCCCCGGCCAGGACGCATATCAACCAACCCCTTTTGGGCCAGAATCTTCATCGCCTCCCGCACGCCTGTTCGACTGACACGAAATTGCTCTGCTAGCTCGCGCTCTGTGGGCAAACGGTCTCCATTTCGCAACTCACCATTTAAGATTCGTTTCTCGATTTGTTCGGCAACCCGTTCAAAAACTTTCACGGATTGAATTGGGGCATACATCTATTTTCTCCTGGCAAGCCACGCCATGTTCGACACAAACCAGCATATCGGACAAATGGTATGATTGTTTAATCATTATACCAATCAACGTGCTAAATGTCAAGTATCGCTCTTTTACCACACTAATTTGCGCTACAAAGGGCTTTACAGGCATTAACATCTCGACAGTAGCAGCACAATTGACATTAGCGCGCCTCAATGGTATGATCAATAGACATCAGAGCAATCATCGAAACCGTTCGTTCATCTACACAGAGAAATTGCGAACTATGAGTGAGCGTATTCATACAACGGGGTTAGAGCGGCACACAGAAGACTATAAACCCATTACTGGCCGTTCTCGCTACGTTGACGATCAGCCAGCACGGCCTGGACGACCAGCACCACTACACATGGCGGTCGCACGTAGCCCCTATGCACATGCCGAAATTATCCACATTGATCTTGACGCGGCACGCGCTCTGCCGGGCGTAATAGCAGCATTTGAGGGCGCAACACTGGTACAGGGCATGCGCACGCTCGAAGCTATCCCTGTTCCCGGCATGCGCACACCGGAGCGTCGTCCACTAGCAGTTGGGCGGGCACGCTATGTTGGCGACCCGATTGCCGTTGTTCTCGCCGAGAGTCTCGCTATTGCTGAAGACGCCCTTGATCTTATCGATATCGACTACAACCCTTTGCCCGTCGTGACTGATCTGGAAGCTGCCCTCGCCCCTGATGCTCCACGCCTCTATGAGAACCTTGACTCTAACCTCGCGTTCTTCCATCAGATTCGCGGCGGAGATATTGACGCTGCCTTTGCGCAGGCTGATCGCACGATCAGCCTGCACCTCATCAATCAGCGGCTCGCCCCTAGCTCACTGGAAACCCGCGCCTGTCTATTTGATTTTGAAAGCGGCAGCGGCGAATTGTTCGCATGGGTCTCCTCACAGGCTGTTTTTCGCGCCCGCGACACGCTGGCGGCCTTCCTTGGCATCGAGCGCAAACATATTCATGTCTCTAATGCCGATGTCGGAGGAGCTTTTGGCGCAAAATCAAACTTCATCGGTGAAGAGATTATCGCGGCCCTGCTGGCAGTACAACTTGGGCGGCCCGTCAAATGGATTGAGCAACGCAACGAAAACCTGCAAGCGCAATCGCAGGGACGCGGACAGATCAATGACGTTGAGGCTGCTTTTCAAGATGATGGCACGCTCTTGGGCTTGCGCGTCCATTCTCTTGCCGATATGGGAGCCTTTCTCACTTTTGCCACTGCCATGATCCCTGCCCGTACCTCATCAATGCTTTGTGGACCGTATCAGGTCCAAGCCGTCGAAAGCCAGATGCGCGGCGTTTTCACAAATAAAGTCACAACTGCCCCTTATCGAGGAGCGGGGCGTCCCGAAGCCGCCTACATTGTAGAGCGTGTGATGGATCGTATCGCCCACGAACTAGGACTCGATCCCGCAGCGGTTCGCCGCAAGAACTTTATTGCTCCCCACGCCTTCCCTCATAAAACCGTGACAGGCATCGTCTATGACAGTGGCAATTATCAGGCCGCCCTGGAACGCGCTATCGAGCTGGCTGATTATACGGGTTGGCGGGCCAAACAACGTCAGCAACGCGCAACACCAGATGCACCGCTGTTGGGCATTGGTTTCGCTTCCTTTATCGAACTATCAGGAGATACTGCCACGCCCGCACAAGGAGTACCACGTGAGGCCGCCACCGTGCGCATTCGCCGCGATGGCTCTGTACTCCTTCAGAGTGGCGCCTCTCATAATGGGCAAGGACATTTCACGGCGTTTGCACAGATTGTTGCAGAGGCATTGGATATGTCAGCAACAAATGTCGAAGTACGCATGAATAACAGTGATCTGCCCGCATATAGCATCGGCACTTACGGGAGCCGCATCACGCAGGTAGCAGGCACAGCCATTCTACTCGCCACAGAGGCCGTCAAAGAGAAAGCATTGCATCTCGCAGCAGAAGTTTTGGAAGCAGCCCCCGCTGATCTGGGGCTAAAGCGTGGCACAATCTTTGTGCGTGGAACCCCAACACGCACTATCTCACTAGGGGAACTGGCACGCATGGTTGAAGAACAACCAGAGCGGATCGAGCGCGAGGCCGCCAATCCTGCTAATGGCGCACCGATTGAGGGGCTGGCCGCATGGCGCGATTTTAGCCCGCCCGGTGCAACCTACTCTTCGGGAACCCATCTCGCTGTTGTCGAAATAGACCCCGACACGGGCGAAATACAGATTGTACAATACGTCGCAGTAGACGACTGTGGGCGCATTCTCAACCATGCACTGGTTGAAGCCCAGACACACGGCAGTCTGGCCCAGGGGATCAGTCAGGCCCTTTATGAAGAGGTCGTGTACGATCAGCAAGGACAGCTACTCAGCGGAAGCCTGATGGATTATGCCCTGCCAAATGCCAGCATGATCCCCAATTTTATCACTGACTTTATCGAAACGCCCTCACCTTTTATTCCGGCTGGCATGAAAGGGGCCGGCGAAGCGGGCTGTATTGGCGGCCCACCTGCTATCGTCAATGCCGTATTAGATGCACTTACACCATTGGGTATCACCGCAATAGATATGCCACTCAAGGCGGAAAAAGTTTGGATGCTTATACAGTCGGCAAAACATGGGAAGTGATAAATTACGCTCTTACGAGAAATAAAGGGGGAATCGCTATGCAGATGCGCGCAATGGTTCTTGAAGAGTTTGGTGGAACCCTCAAGCTGCACAGCAGGCAAGTGCCGGAACCGGCTCCTGCTGAAGTATTGGTACAGGTTGTGGCCTGTGGCGCGGGCTTGACGCTGGAGAGTATTCGTTTGGGGCATCTGGGTGGCTCGACGCCGCGCATTATGGGACATGAATATGCAGGAACAGTGGCGGCCCTTGGCGCAGGAGTTGAAGGCTGGCAAATAGGAGACGCGGTAACCGGCTCTTTTTACCTTTTTTGTGGTAGTTGCACCATGTGCGCTTCTGGTCGGGAAATGCTCTGTAGCAATAATAAAGGCAACATTGGCGCACGTATCGATGGCGCATTTGCCGAGTATGTCGTCGTGCCGGCTCGCAATCTCGTGCGTATCCCCACAGGTGTCGCTTTGCGCGAAGCTGGCATTATCGCTGATGCGGTCGCAACACCCTACCATATTGCCCGTGAACGAGCGCGGATTGTCGCTGGTCAGCGTGTCGCGGTCATTGGTGCGGGCGGCGGAGTTGGTCTTCATATGCTCCAGGTAGCCAAAGCGTTTGGGGCTTTTGTCATTGCGGTAGAACGTGATGCCGCCAAGTTGGTGCGTCTACGTGAAATGCAGCTTGATGCGTTGGTCGATGCCTCAGTAGAAAACTGGCAAGCCGATCTCGTTGCAGCAGCTGAGGGTCAGCTTGATACCTGCATCGACTTTGTTGGCACACCCCTCACCACAAGTACAGGTCTCGCGGCTCTCGGTCGCGGTGGGACGTTTGTCATTGTAGGAACGCTACCAGGCTTACGCTCGGACAAAAACGCAGTTATATCGGCTGCCCCCATGTATCTTATTAACAAAGAGCTTACAATCATGGGGACGCGCTACGCCACACGCGCCGAGATTGCCCATTCATTACAGCTGGTACGCGATGGGAAAGTCAAGCCGATGATTGGTGCATCCTTCCCACTGGCGCAGGCTGAAGATGCTCTGGAAGCAATTCGGCGTAATCAGGTATTTGGGCGCGTTCTCATTGATTGTACGGTGTAATGTTCTTAGCAGGTCAAAAAGAGGAGAGGGATATGAGTATCCAATCTATCAATCCAGCAACAGAAGAGGTCATTCAGACCTTTGAAGTCTCTAATGAAAAACAGATCAATCAGGCCCTGGAGCAGGCCCGTGCCGCTTTCCAGAGCTGGCGTACAACCACATTCGCCGAGCGCAGCGTTCACCTACACACCGTCGCCCACTATCTGAGGCAGCATAAAGAGGAACTGGCGCGCCTTAGCACGCTCGAAATGGGCAAACCCATTGTCGAGGCCGAGGGTGAAATCGACAAGTGTGCATGGGCCTGCGATTTCTACGCGGACAATGCAGAGCGTTTCCTGGCTGACGAGCAGATTGCCACAAATGCCAGCCAGAGCTATATCTCTTTTCTACCTCTGGGTGTCATTCTGGCCGTCATGCCCTGGAACTACCCTTACTGGCAGATATTTCGCTTCGCTGCTGCGGCACTGATGGCCGGCAATACTATCGTACTGAAACATGCTTCGAATGTCTCGCTCGCCGCGCTGGCTATCGAGCGAATTTTCAAAGAGAGCGGACTGCCAGAAGGGATTTTCCACACACTCTTAATCCCAGGTGCAGCCGCAGAAAAATTGATAGCCGACCCACGCATTGCCGCCATCACACTCACGGGCAGTGATGCAGCGGGCGTTGCTGTCGGAACAGCAAGCGGACATGCCTTGAAAAAAGCCGTATTGGAGCTTGGTGGCTCAGATGCCTTTATCGTGTTGGCAGATGCCGACCTGGATGCAGCCGCCCAAACGGCGGTGCGCGCACGTTTCCAGAATACGGGCCAGAGCTGTATCGCGGCAAAACGTTTTATCGTGGTCGAGGCAGTCGCTGCTGCCTTCGAGCAAAAATTTGCTGCCGCCGCCGCACAACTGCGCGTAGGCAATCCACTTGAGCGCGATACGCAGGTTGGTCCAATGCCCCGCGCTGATCTGCGTGCTGAACTGGACACACTGGTACAAGCTTCCATCAAGATGGGGGCGCGTGTTCTGCTCGGTGGCAAACCATTAGAGGGCAAAGGCTTTTTCTATGCTCCCACCATTTTGAGCGATGTGACACCTGAGATGCCTGTGTTCAGCTCCGAAACGTTCGGCCCTGTTGCCGCCATTATTCGGGCCAGAGATGAAGAACATGCGGTGCAACTCGCCAATGACTCGCAGTTCGGCTTAAGTAGCAACCTGTGGACACAAAACGTTGCACATGCACAGCAATTGGCACGCCGCATCGAGGCTGGCGGCGTCTTCATTAACAGTATGACGGCATCAGATCCACGTCTACCCTTCGGTGGGGTCAAGCGCAGTGGCTTCGGGCGAGAACTTTCTCTCTTTGGGATACGCGAATTTGTCAATATTCAGACGGTCTGGGTTGGCCCGGCAATGGGACCACAATTGCAGACACCAACACGTTAACCACTGCCACACGGTTTTCCATGGCGCGGTGGATGTCACGCCACTCACATCGTCACATGACATGTAGTGACACCCTTTGTGGGTGTCACTACATGTCGTTAAGCCTCACATCGTTATAAAACCTGTTACTTTTTAGAAAATTTTTGCCGATAGCTTGTGATAAATGAGAGGTTGACGCTCAACCGCCAGATCACAATCAACAGCACGATGAACGCGCAAATGGCGCCGCCAGCCGCTAGAGTGAGACGCGCACCAAACATTTGCGCAACCCAACCCGCGACAAGTGAACCAAAGGGGGCAATCCCAAAGGTAATCGTAATCCAGATGCTCACAACACGTCCACGAATCTCGATGGGCGTCTCGCTCTGAATAAAGGTATTCGTGACAATGTTCACCATCACGGTGCTGGCTCCAAGCACGATGAGCAACAGCAAAGCCACGTTGACACTGCCAATCAGACTAAAGAGCATCGAGACAATACCACCTGTGATACAGAGCGACATCAATAGCGTGCGACTGCGTTTGCTCTCCATGCGCTGGCTCAACACAACAATCAGAATAGAGCCAAGCAGTGCGCCCACACCGGCAGCAGCATTTAATAACCCCAAACCTGTCGCGCCAATATGGAAAATGTTGCCTGCGAAGATCGGTAGCAACGTCGCATAAGGAAAGACAAAAAAGGCGATCATGAATTGCAGTAAAAGAACCAACTGAAGGGCAGGTCGCGCCTTCGCATAGAGTAACCCTTCACGCAGACCACGCCAAACACTGATATTTGCCTTATTTTTACTCTGATGAATGATCGGATGCATGAAAAACAGCGGCACAATCACAGCAATATAGCTGATTGCATTCAGGTAATAGGAGCCAGCAATACCTAACAGTCCTACAGAAAGACCACCGATTGCTGGACCAAGCACGCGTGAGAGATTAAACTGCATCGAGTTGAGAGCGATGCCCTGCTTTAACTCGCTCTGCGGAACCAGATCGCCGATAAACGTCTGCCATGCCGGGAAACCAACAGCACTGAAAACACCATTAATGAGAGCAAGCAGCACAATCTGCCAAACGGTAATAATATGCAGAGTCGTGAAAATGCCAAGAATTGTCGCAGTCACCATGTAGAGGGCCTGCGTACCGAGCAGCAGGTAGCGGCGATTCATGCGATCAGAGATCACGCCCCCGAAGAGCGAGAGGACAATATTCGGCAGAGTCGCGGCAAAGGTCACCAGACCTAATAAAAGAGCCGAATTGGTCAACTGCAATACTTGCCAGCCTTGACCGACGGTTTGAATCCAAAAACCAATATTGGAGAGGAATGCTCCCAGCCAGAACACACTAAAATTACGGTTTGTGAGAGGGTGAAGTGCCTGAGGAAGAGCCAGACCATGTCTTTTTGATGAAACGGGTAACGCCATAGTAATCCTTACTAGCCCAGCCTGGACGGCTAAAGGCCTGCATGGCAACATTGGCAAGCCAATGTATCTCATTGAATTACCAATACCGCCATACATGGTTCCGCTCCCTGAGCGATTGATAGAGAAGGGGAACAGCGAAATGCACCAAACACACTACGAGGAGAAAAAACTCATATATTAGAGACGATATAGAGC
>DAICZM010000519.1 GCA_027311145.1 Ktedonobacterales bacterium | reverse complement strand
AAGCCACCATGTTCAGTAATAAAGGCCATCACTTCAGCGAAGGTGGGCATAAAATTGGCGCAGCCGTGCTTGGTGACCAGAATTGCTCCGCAGGCGTTTGCCAGGCGTGTCGTTTTATACCAGTCCCAGCCCTTGACGAAGCCATACAGGAAGCCAGAGGCAAAGGCATCGCCCGCGCCGAGAATATTGCTTACCTTGACAGGAAAGCCCGGCACATCGAGCTGCGTTGCTTGCTCTCCGTTCGCCGCGAGATGGACTGTCGCGCCATCGGCTCCCCGTTTTTGGGCGAGAACTCTGGGACCGTGTGCTAGTAGTTGCTGAATCGCATCATGAATGTTGCCACTGACCCGTGCATCTGAGATTTGTGAATGCTGCAGGTGTATCTGGCTGGCATCGGTCAACATTGCGGCATTGATTTCGTCGTCAGTGCCAACAACAAGGTCAACCAGGTGCAACAGTGAGCGCAGCGTAGCTCCGAAGGCGCGTGGATCATCCCACTGATCGGGACGAAAATCGATATCCAACGCGACAGGCGTGCCGGCCAGATGAGCCTTCTCGGCTGCGAAAAACGTTGCACTGCGACTTGGCTCCTTGCTCAAACCTGTGCCACTAATCAGCAAGACGCGGCTGTCGGCGATTGGCGATGCCTGAACATCGTCGATATTGAGCTGGATATCGGCGCAGTTCTCGCGATAATACGTGAGCGGAAAGCGATTGGGTGGCTCAATGCCCAACACGACTGCGCTGGAGCGATAGCCGGGCTTGCGTGGGATAAACGTTGTTTCGATGCCTTCGCGCTGGAGAAAATGCAGGATGAAATTGCCGACCTGATCTTCACCAACCGCTGTCAAGAGAGCTGGACGCAAACCCAAACGCCGTGTTCCCACGCTGATATTGGTAGGGCAACCCCCCACATAGGCGGCAAAATTGGTAATCTCTACGAATGGCGCGCCAACATCGTTTGAGTAGAGATCAATGGAAGAGCGTCCCATTGCGACCACATCATATGATCTATTGCTCAGGTCCATCGCTAAAACCAGTCCTTTCAATCGCGCCCTACGAATGTTGCGCGGGCAGAAACGAGCCTGTGATTTTGCCCGATGGGGGCAGCAAACGTTGGAATGCGGGATCAACCTGATAATTCCAGACGCGTTGTGGCCCTGCCATAATATTCAGATAGTAGAGATCAGTGCCGGGCATGGCGGAGACAACATGATAGCCCTTTGGAACCAGTACGAGGTCGCCATCCGTCACGGCAACCGACTCGTCAAAGCCTTCGTAGTTGTACACGCGCTGAAAGGCAAAGCCATCGGCAGGCTCAACGTGATGATAATAGGTTTCTTCCAGATATGCCTCATATGGTGGGTTGTCGGTATCGTGTTTATGCGGCGGGAATGAGGACCAGTTGCCCGCTGGCGTGATAACCTCAACAACGATCAAACCTTCCGCCTCCTGATCCATGTCCATGATATGCTGGACACGCCGCTGGGTATTGCCTGTGCCGCGTATTTCAACGCTGACATCCTCTGGACGAATGAGGCGCACGGGTAGATGTCGGTGCGTAGTGGGCGTGCTGGCAAGGGCGATTTCCATCGTCTCAGTGCTACATTCGACCTGATAGCTAGCGTCTTCGGAAAGGTAGAGGGCATAAGGGGCTTTCTGTTCAAACACGCTCATGCGCTCCCCGATCTGTCCTACCGACCGACCATTGAGTTCGGCTTGCCCCGTCCCAGTCAGGACAATCAGGATGCTCTCTCTTCCTTCGGCAGCACCACGCAGGGTCTGTCCTTGCCGTAAATGGTAGACCGAAAACGCTACGTATTGCCATCCAGCCGTCTTCGGTTCGATAGCGATAGGGTGCTGAATACCCTCGATCTGCTGTTTTTGTGGCTTAATAAGTATACTCATCGCCGTTCCTTTTTTCTATGCATTGCTCTTCTAAAATAATGCTATTATTGAACATCGCGTACAAAAAGTTCGAGCATATAGCCATCGGGATCACAGATGAATAGCTGGTGGACACCATCGCCACGTTGACGCGGACCGCCCATAAGCTCCACGTGTAAGGAGTGCAAATGCTGTAAGGTTGCTTGCAGGTTCTCTGTCTCGAAGGCAGGATGTGAGCCGTGCCCAGTTGCCATTTCATCGCGGCGATATCGTGTATGCGTCTGTTCAACGCGTCCAATTTCAACTTCACCAATCAGGTGAACTTCAAAATCATGGGTGTCATTCGTGAGCCATGCTCCCAGATGACTGGCATTGCTTGGACGTGGAAGCTCGTGCAATTCCAGTACCTGGCTATAGAAACGGCGCGATTGCTCAACATCTTTTACTAAAAATGAGACGTGATCGAGTTTGCGAATGCGCATAAAACTGTTCTCCTCTTGTCAGCTTTGCCCATCTATAAGCCAATTGCATGAATGTAGTCGCGATTGCGTTGCGCGCTTTCTTTGGGCGTACCCATGCCGGGCAACACATCTTGCTCTACGACAATCCAGCCAGTGTAGCTCATCTCTTTCAACGCTTGTATAACTGCTGGGAAGTCAACATCTCCGCGTCCTAGCTCACAGAACACGCCGTGTGCGACGGACTGAATGGCATTCCACTCATTGCGTCGGGATTGCTCGGCAATGTGTGGCTCATGGTCTTTGAAGTGGACATGCCATATGCGCTTAGCGTGTTGGCGTAGCCCTTCGACAGGGTTACCCCCGCCAAAACGGTAGTGTCCCGTATCAAAACACAAGCCGATTGCATCGGGGTCAGTCAGGCTTAGAAATTTACTTGTTTCCTCTGGTGTCTCTACCCACGTGCCAATGTGGTGATGAAACACTGTTCGCAAGCCTGTTTCGCGCTTAACCGCGTGTGCTACCCGGTTTGCGCCATCCGCGAATACTTGCCATTGCTCTGCTGCCATACCCTGCTCTGGCCGAATGCGCCCCGCGTAGTGAGTGCGCATTCGGTCTTCATAGGGAGCATTGCCCAGGACGATCAGGTTTTGCGGGCCGCCAACTTCTGCTAATAGGCGAGCTGTGCGCACAGCATCGGCCTCGCTCGCGGCATGTTTGGTGGCGTCGTGCAGAGAAACGCTGACCCATGAAGCGATTAAGGCCAGGTTGCGCGTCTGAAGCTCGGTGCGCAGTGCGTTGGGGTCTGTGGGCATGAAGCCCCAATCTCCCAGTTCTGTGCCAGCATAGTTGGTCTCATGTATTTCATCTAATACCTGCACATATCCCCCGCGTGTTCCCTCAACATTTTCGATCACGCCCCATGAGCAG
>DAICZM010000518.1 GCA_027311145.1 Ktedonobacterales bacterium | reverse complement strand
GCGTACAACCGCCGCCCCAACGATGCGCGGGCGTGCCAGAAGGGGAAGCGTATAGACAGGCGAGAGGGCCGAATATGTTGCCACGCAGCCAGCACCGCCCCGCCAGGACGCCGCGCTCAGACATACAGCAAGCCATAAAGCATGACTTGCCACCTGCAAAACAGTTTGAATGTGGAACGAGATAGTAGAATCTTCTTATTCACCAAAATTGCGATTTCTGCAATGATAGTACTTTCGTTACTTTATGGCTCGCCATTAGCGTATTCGTAAATTGAAGCATATAAAATGCTGTGGTATACTGTATCAAATAGTATCTACTTATATTATGATTGGGAAATCTGGGAAAATGTATCCCAGGATGGGAAAACATGAGAACGTCAGCGAAATTTCCTCTTGCAAGGTCATCATGACAAAAGGAGCATGCATATGAAAAATTTTGGCCCTTTCCTCTACAATTTGCGCAGAAATGCAGACCTGTCATTAGAAGAACTGGCAAAGCTCGTTGACAGCAGCAGAAGCAGTCTTTCACGTTTCGAGAACAACGATGTTCCCATGCCATTCAAAGGCACCGCCTGTACACTGGTCATTCGCCTTGCAGAAATCCTCTGTACATCCAAACAAGAGATCAAACGTTATATCGAACTCGCAGAAATTGACCTTTCCATCCTTTTAGAAGCCGAACAAATTCAGATCGGTGCAGCTCCAGCTATCACTGGCAATACCCCCGAAGACCTTCCTTCTCTTGAGCACACAAAAGCCATCTACCAGGACTTGATTGCACGTTTAGAAATGACAAAAGCCAGATTAGGAAAGAACACACTCGCAAGCATCGAAATGCGCATGCAAGAATATACCAAAGGCTTGCAATCGGTGCAGAAGCGGATTGACGATATTATTCATCAGCAAGAGCAAAGAAATCGGCAAAGCACAGACCTGATACATATGCCTCAAGAAATACTACAAGAGGGAGCGAAAGAAACAGACATTATCACCGTTTCACCACATGACGAGGTACAGCAGCCTACATTGCAAAATACCATCCAACATCCCCGACAAGATTCAGCCCTCATGCTACTCACAGAATACGAGAAGAAGCTGCTGGCATCTCTGTTTGCTCTCGACGGCGATCTACTGACAGAAACACCAGACGGCAGTAGTGCGGTGAAATCAAGACGGCACTTATTACGACAAGCATTAACGCTCATAGGAGCATCACTGGCATTACCACTTGATCTTGACCCCATGCCACTCGCAGAGCCAAAGCACGATATTATCAGTGACACCCTCATTACCTTCTTTGAAAACACAATGGCAACACAATGGGAGTTATATCATACAGGTGGAGCAATCCGTGTAGTGCAAAGCCTTGACCCGTGGATAAAAGAAATTGCTCGACTGTCCCGACTCACACAAGATACGAACTGGCATGCCCGTATTCTGAAACTGCTCACGATGAGCTACCAGTTACAAAGTTGCGTGTTACGAGATATAATGGACTACAAGCAGGCCCATATTGCGTATCAACGAGCATTCCATATCGCCCAGGAACTAGAAGACGCAGAGTTGATGGGAGCGGCATTAGCACGCGAGGGAGTAACCCTCATTCAACAAGACAAACCGAAGCAGGCAATACTCTATCTGGATGGTGCGCTTACTACAATAGAAGGTCATACGTTTCCAAAATTGAAAGGGCATATCTTGCAAGCACTTTCAGAGGCACACGCAAAGGCACACCAGGAGCAAGAATGCTGGTCAGCTATTGGTCAGGCTGAGAGTATTCAGGAAGAGCCAGTGCAGGAGTACAGTCTTATTCGTATGAATAAAGCATCTCTTGCAGCCCAAAAAGGTGTTAATGCAGTCCTCTTAGGAGACTATCAGCAAGCCATTAGACTATTGGATGCCAGTCTCACAACCTATGACCCTGCACTTATTCGTGGACGAGCGAGATTACTTGCACAAAAGGCCGAGGCATACTACGGATTAGGAGCAATAGAAGCCTGTATCACGACTGCGCGCGAGGCTGTAACGCTCGGTTATTCAGCAGGTTCAAGCAAAACCATTGCGCGTGTCAGAACACTGCACAACCATCTGGAACAATCATCATGGAGAAAGGAACCCGGCATCACTCACTTAGGAGAGATGCTTGCACGTGGATAAATGCGAAAAACAAAGATCACTCTTGCTCTTCTCAGCAGTATCATGATACTGCCATGTGTAGCATGGATAGTGTTGTACCTGAAAGGAAGACAGTTTGCACTACGGGACCGTTTGCGCAAGGCAGACGCGATTATTGTGCTGGCAGGCACGCGAGGAAATATTAAATTCTTACAAGGAAAAATTTGCACCGCCGCTCATCTCTATCAACAAGGCTGGGCAACACGTATTATCTGCTCTGGCAAATTCTCAGTAAAAGTGACACAGGACGCAGCCCTTATTCCCTTAGAGGAACTACAGGTAGCAGTCACCAACGGCCGCATTCAAGAAAAAGATATCCCCAACGCCGCAAAAAGCTGGGATGTAGGACTTGGAGCAGGCTACATGCGTGACCACCTTGTACAGATGGGAGTGCCAGCAGATGCCATCCTTACAGAAGATGAGTCGCTTCATACACGAGAAAACGCAGAACAGGTACTTTTTTTCTTAAAGCGGTGTAACATGCATCGTGTTATTCTTGTCACATCGCCGTTTCACCAGCGACGAACCTATCTCACCTTTGCAAAGGTTTTTCAGCCGCATAACATCCAGATCATCAACTACTACGCCGACACAGGCGAATGGAACCCGTATACCTGGTTTCTCTCAGAAGAACATCGCAGCCTGGTTAAAAGCGAAACCGAACGCATTAAACAGTATCGGCAAAAAGGCGATCTCTTGTAAGTGAGAGCCATAGCAAGCCATTATTCTTCACACGTTTGCCGTAGTGTTTCAATTCGCTGTTTCCATTCGTTTGCCCAGGGCAAAGGTATCTGTTCTGCGAACGCAACGGCCTGTTGCATATCCTCAATTGCACGCAGGCAGTCTTGTGTTGCTTCATAAAGATGTGAACGATAATATAATGCAACCGCCTGACTATACCTATCACCAATCTTCTGATAAAGCTGGTAAGCATCGGTCAGTAAAGTAAGTGCCTGATCCATATTTTCCTGTTGCCATTTGACCAAGCCCATCGCTTTCCGCACATTGGCTTCCCCTAAGCGATCACCCACGAGCTTGAAGAGGGCCAAGGCCGCCTGATAGGAGTCCATGGCCTCATCATAGGCATCCCGAAACTGCTGGACAT
>DAICZM010000517.1:3017-3283 GCA_027311145.1 Ktedonobacterales bacterium | reverse complement strand
GGGCATTGGTGCAGCGCTGCGCGGCAAGATCAGTGATCTCTTCGAACTTGAGGTAAATGGCCTCGTTGTCGTCGATCCACATGCCTCGCCGATCTTTCGTGTCCTACTCAATGGTATGACAGCCATACCGGCATTCGATATCAGCGAGCGAGGAACGCTGATCATTGATGCACAGGGTTTTGATCTAACGCTCGACGGTCAACTCTTCGGCAAAACTGTGCTTGCGGCTTCCTTACACTTGAGCGGGAGCAACTTGCAAGATGGGG
>DAICZM010000517.1:0-3007 GCA_027311145.1 Ktedonobacterales bacterium | reverse complement strand
ACCGTTACGGCGAGCTTCCACAATAATCTTATTGGTTACATGGAGCAGATTATACGCAACGAGCTTCAAGATATCGCAACTAAGGCCAACAATGCTATCGCTCCTTTGCGAAATAAGGCGCAACAGGCGCAGCAAGATGCACAAGATCAACAAGCAAAGGCCACAAGCGACCTACACAACAATATTGAGAATGCGAAGCGTGACATTGATGGTGCGGTAAGTCAGTTCAGGGGCGCGCTGAACTTTCAAGCTATTGAGCAGCAAGCACTTGGAGGGGCACGCTCGTTTGATATCCCTTCCCTTGATACGCCCGGCTACACGTGGGGAGGCTACACCCTCAATTTACCGGCGATTCCAGGATTTTTGGGATGGCCGGGATACCAATTACCCAGCCAGAGCATACCCGGCTTTACCATTCCCGGCTATCATCTTTTCAATGGTCTCCATATACCAGTGCCAGATGTGGTCGGTGCATTCGATCTGCTGGGTAAGCAGTTACATAGCTTGAGTGACGATACCGAGAAAATCTTTGATCAAGCTAAAAACGGCTTCGAGCAGATTGTCAATCCCCAATTGTTGGAGAATGTCGCGCTGTCCGGGGCTAAAGGGGCACTCTATACGCTGGCAAACGATGCCTTGCAGGAGGCGATGCAACTCAATAGCGAGGCTCTATCTGCCTTCGATTACATCGCTTCGCACACGCTCGACCAACTTGTAAGCATCGAGAGTGCCACATTCAGCGGTAGCTTCAATGCGGTGAAGGGGGAACAGATCATATTGCAACTTGAACTGGCATACCAGGGCCAACATCACAGCGTGAGCATCAACTTCGATCTGAGTCATCTGGAGATAAGCGCGAACACACTGGCACACACGCTCATGACACTGATGTAATGCGAGAACTATGTGAGAGGAACAATAGGCTGATCGCATAGCACATTTCCTGACGAAGGAACAGGAAGAAGGAGCAAGACCATGGGCTTAGTTTGGATCGCACTGCTTGTCGTCTGCGCGGCAGGGGCATTTGGTGGCTGTATCAATGCCTTGATGACGGACAATGGTTTCTTCCTGCCATACAAGCAGAATAGTCATGGTACAGTGATTGTACGACCCGGTTTTTTGGGCAATGTCCTTGTGAGTGTTGCATCCGCATTAATCTCATGGGGCTTGTATAGCTCTTTTGGTTCAGTAGAGCTGTTGCAGCCGCTTCCGGCAGGCATAAGCTTTACGCTTGCCAGTGTGGTTGGCGCAATGCTCATCGGGATCGGAGGAGCGCGCTGGCTCACCAATGAAGTAGACAAACAGTTGTTGCGTGCGGCGGCTGCTGAAGCCGCAGGCGCACCAGCATCAAGCAATGCGTCTCAGCAAATGCTTGTAGCTTCACCCGCGAAAATTCTCGATATTGCACAGAAATCACAACAACCGTCATCTCAGGAAAGTGCGTAGTACCGTCTATTGTGTCATATAGAAGAATCCCTGTGAGCGGTGTTCACAGGGATTCTTCACTGTTTTGAAAATTCTTCTTGGACAACCATTCTTTTCTCGATAGTTTACCTCATTGCGGGTGTGATTGCCTCGCTGGCTTTGAAATCTGCTTTTAGCAACATAGCCGCGATAAGTAGTGTATAATGATCTCCAACATAGGCATATCTTCACCATCAGCCACTGATTGCACTGGCACTATTTTGCGATACTGATGAGAAGAACGGCAGAAGAACCGATACTACGTCCCTACCGGACTTGTGCATCTTATCGATAGCGATGAAAAAGTATGCGCAAGCAGTCGCTACCCTGAACCTGAAAGGCTTGTTACTGCTTGACCCGAATGGTCTCCTTAACCCAGGCAAGCTGATCTAACATCTCTACTAGCAATGAAAGAAACACAGTGGAATCGAACAGAGAGCTTGGCATCACCAAACGGAAAATTCTCATATATGTCTTGTTGGCCTTCGTTGGCATTAACTTACGCGCAGTGATTCTCGCTGTGCCTCCTGTTCTTCCACTGATCCAACATGATCTCCATCTTTCCTATACCACAACAGGCTTGCTAACAGCACTACCTGTACTCGTTTTAGGCCTCGCGGCATGGTTATCTGGGTTAGTTGTTGAACGTATTGGGGAACGAGCCAGTGTCTCAATAGGATTGGCTCTGCTGGGAAGTGCCGCTATTTTGCGTGCCTGGCAGCCGTCAACATCTACGCTGTTACTCTTCACTTTTCTGCTCAGCGCAGGCATTGCGCTCAGTCAGACTGCTGTTCCTTCGCTCGTGCGCCGCTGGTTCCCTGCCCAGATTGGATTGGTAACAGCACTTTTTAGTGATGGCTTGATTGTTGGTGAAGCCCTGGCGGCTGGTCTGACGCTGCCTATCATGACTCATTTTTTTGGGGTAAACGCTTGGAATAGCACTTTTATTGTGTGGGGGATCCCAGTCATTGTCTCACTGTTACTTTGGCTATGGATCGTGCCAGCTACTCCACCAGCAAGCAGAGCAGTACAGAGCCATAGGGCAACGCCATCCGTTTCAACCACCAAGAGTGAACTGCTGGAAAAAGGGGGGTCTATCGTTACGAAGGCGAGTTGGTGCATTGCATCTTGGCATTATGCTTGGGGCGAACAGCCTGATTTATTTTGGGATGAATAGCTGGATTGCCTCGTATAATCAGGCAATTCATGCTAGTAGCCTGACGCCAATCGTACTAGCGGTATTGAACACTGCCCAACTACCCGCCAGTATTGGCGTGACATTCTTCGCGCAACGCCTGGCTGGTCGTCGTTGGCCTTTTATTGTTTCGGGTGTGATCTGTATGCTAGCAATAACAGGATGGGCGATGACACCCCCCACGCTGGAAATCCTCTGGGTCACATTGCTTGGTGGTAGCTCTGCCCTCGTCTTTACGCTCGGTATTGCATTACCTCCACTGTTAGCAAAACCCACAGAGGTAGCTCGTTTAACCGGGTTAACCCTCTCACTTACCTACTGCGTAGCGTTCGTTGGCCCATTGCTAGG
>DAICZM010000516.1 GCA_027311145.1 Ktedonobacterales bacterium | reverse complement strand
GCGATACAGCATTTGCACTTGCTCAACGGTATGCTCGTTGGGCGCGTTGACCGTCTTGCTGATGCTGGAGTCGGTATAGCGTTGAATCATCGCCTGCACGCGCACATGCTCTTCCGGCGTTAAGTCCTTTGATGAGACAAAGTAATGCGGTGTCTGCTCGTTGGGGTGCTTCTCGCGCCATTCTTGCAAGAGCGGATGGTAGAGAATATGTTCGCCAGTGCGGTCGCGGCGGACCATTGCAAAGTCGTAGACTGGCTCAATGCCCGAACTAACGCCCGCAAGGAGACTGGTTGTGCCGGTCGGAGCCTGGGTCAACAAGACGGCATTACGAATGCCTTGTGTGCGAATTTTCTCCTGTGTGGCTTGTGGGAGACGTTTGATGAAACGACCTTGCATGTATTGGTCGCGCTCAAAATGTGGAAAGACACCTTTTTCCGCCGCGATATCTGCTGAAGCCTCGTAAGCCGCATTGCGAATGGTTGCGTAGATGCGTTCAATGACGGGGATCGATTCTTCGCTGCCATAGGCGATCTTCATCTTGATCAGCGCGTCCGCCAGTCCCATCGTGCCGAGTCCCGTGCGCCGTGTGCCAAGCTGGGCCTCTTCATTCTCCTTAATGAAGTAGAGGTTGGCATCGATCACGTTATCGAGGAAACGCATGGCGGTCCTGCTGGTCTCGGCAAGCTGCTCATAATTCATCTTGCCGTTTTCTACAAAAGCTGAAAGGTTCAATGCCCCTAAATTGCAAACGCCCCACGGAGGCAGCCCCTGCTCACCGCAAGGATTTACACATCTTATGTTTTCATAGTACCAGGTATTCGACTCAGTATTGTAGCGGTCCATAAATACCATACCAGGTTCAGCGGACTGCCAGGCGGAGGTGCAGATCAAGTCCCAGAGCTTGCGGGCGCGAATGGTCTTCATCACCTTGCCCTGCCAGGTCAGCTCCCAATCGGTATCATCCTTGACGGCCAGCATGAAGTTGTCGGAGATGCAGACAGAGAGGTTGGCATGCTCAATTTTCCCCGGTGTGCGCTTGACCGTGATGAACTCTTCGATGTCAGGATGCGTATCGTCGAGCATGAGCATTAAGGCGCCCCTCCGAGAGCCACCTTGCTGAATGACATCACCGGTTGCGACAGAGTACAGTTGTGCCCAAGAGCAAGGGCCAGAGGCTGTGCCATTGACCGTTTTGATGTAGGAGCCACGTGGTCTGAGCGTTGAGAGGTTGATGCCGACACCGCCGCCGCGTGCCATGATCTCAGTCATGACTTTGAGGTTATCTAAAATACCCTGGCGGCTATCATCGGGGCTGGGTATTACATAGCAGTTGTAAAATGTTACCTCGTGGCCGGAGCCTGCCCCTGCCAGGATACGTCCGCCAGGGACAAAGCGGAAGCCGTCGAGTGCCTCGTAGAAACGCTTTTCCCAGTAGGTTTGCTGCTCTTCTGTCTTCTCGACTGTGGCAATGCCACGTGCCACACGTGCCCAGAGTTGCTCGGGATTTGGTTCGAGTGGCTCGCCGGATTGGTCTTTGAGCGAGTAGCGATCAAGAAAGACCTTTTCGCGAATGCCTTCTAGTTGGGTTGCATGTTGGGGGCTATTCGGGAGCGTTTGTTCGTGCTGTCCCGAAGTCAGTGCTTGCTGCTCTGACATCTGAAATACTCCTTTGCGGAATTTATGCTTTTTGTATTGAAATATATTCTCAAACAGGGAAAATTTGTTAACACCTTTGTTATTCTTACCCTACGAAACTCAGTATACTCGGAAAAAACGTAATTTGCAAGTGTTTTGGCACAACATCTTGATTTTATTTTAAATATGACACAAGATATTGAGAAAGCGTTGATGTGATATGATATCCCTAGCAAAATAGGTCGTTTGCGAGACTCTATCCGATGCGCTAGCATAGCGTTGAAAGAACTGGCTTGGAGACATCTATATTATCCATCAGAACGTTGTTATGATCTTATTTGGAGGAATTTCATGCGTGCGGAGATACTTTCCTGTGGTACTGAACTGCTACTTGGTCATATCACAGATACCAATGCAACTTATCTGGCGCAAAGTTTAGCGGCCCTGGGCATTGATCTCTATTTTGTCTCACAAGTGGGCGATAATCAAGGGCGCATCGTGGAGACATTGCAGCGAGCCTGGACGCGCTCAGATCTTATTATCATGACGGGCGGTCTGGGACCGACTGAAGATGATCTGGCGCGTGAGTCGATCAGTGCGCTGCTGGGCGAGAAGATGCAGGTCGATCCAGTCCTGGAAGCTGATCTGCGGGCGATGTTCGGCAAATTGAGTATCACGATGCCTGAACGCAATATCAAGCAGGCAACGCTGATTCCTTCAGCGCGTTCGTTGTCCAATCCCGTTGGCACGGCCCCCGGCTGGTGGGTCGAGAAAGATGGGCATATCATTATCGCTATGCCGGGCGTGCCGCGCGAGATGTATCGTATGTGGGAACAGGAAGCGATACCGCGTCTCAGTCCTTACACGGGCGGTTTGATTTTTACGCGTATCTTGCGTGTCTCAGGACTTGGCGAATCAGCGGTTGAGGAGCGTTTAGGTGAACTCATTCATCACACAAATCCTACTGCGGCAACCTATGCAAAGAATGATGCGGTTGATGTGCGTGTGACGGCAAAAGCCCCGACCAGGGAAGAGGCAGAAATGCTGGTAGCGGAGATGGAAGAGCAGATCAGGCGAATATTTGTGCATCATATTTTTGGCGTAGATCGAGAAACACTTCAGAGCGTTGTAGGAAAACTGCTTAAAGAGCGGGGTCAGACACTGGCGGTCATGGAATCGTTGACAGGCGGCTTGCTAGCAAGCACGATTACGGATGTGGCAGGTAGCTCGGCTTATTTCGTGGGTGGTCTTGTCAGTTATAGTACAGAGATGAAGGCGCAGATGGGTGTGCCGCGCGAGCTTTTAGAGCAGCATGGAGCGGTCAGCGAGCAGACGGCACGAGCGATGGCTCAGGCTGTACGCAAGCTGCTTGGAGCTGATTATGGTGTTGGTCTGACGGGTGTGGCCGGGCCAGACCAACAGGAGGGTAAGCCGGTTGGTACGGTCTATATTGCTATCGAAGGGCCGACAGGTGTAGTCACTGGTAAGGGACCCGGCTGGCGTGCCAGTCGTGACGACCAGAAACGACTTTCCGTGCAGGCAACACTTAACCTGTTGAGACGTTATCTCGAAGGAACGATCAAAGAAAGCTAATGATGCGCACGGTGAAATCTCCATTTTGCCGTGCGTTCCCGCATATTGGTCACGCTGGCAGAGCAATATCTTAACCTTATGCTTTGTGATAGCGTATATATG
>DAICZM010000515.1:274-3349 GCA_027311145.1 Ktedonobacterales bacterium | reverse complement strand
GTGCTACCATCATTGAGTACAAGCACTTCCACATGCCCATATTTTTGTGCAAGCAGTGAATGCACGCATGCCACAATAGCCCTTTCCTCATTGCGCGCCGGCACAAGAAGCGATACCAATGGTTGTTCTGGCTCGTTGGATGCCAGACCATGCGCCCCAACGGGATAATGCACTGTTACGGTCTCGCGCCCATGCAGCGGTAAACGCTGAAATGTGACCAGATTCATCACCAAAATCACAAAAAGTAGAAGTAGCACAGCAAGGATCAAACCCGTAGTGAATACGGCAAACATTGTTATCATTATTCATGCCTGTCAATCTGTTTGCGCAAGAGCAAGCTATCAAATATTCTGTTGGTTGACGTTTTGCCACGCAGTAAAAGGGTAAAAGTGGCGAGGTTGCTAGCAGTCACATCGTCGTGCAACTGGTCAAGTTCACGGGTGACACGCTGCTCAAGCTCTCTGGTACATGTTTTGTTGAAGCCAGCTCTATCGACCTCTGCTGACGTCACCAGGAGTGGCTCACCCATACTCATAAACAGGTCAGGGTGCTGCTCTGCCAGGTATTCAATGCGAATTGCCAATGGATAGAGCAGAGCAGGACAGGTCTGACGAGCGAGATGGGCCGCTCCAGAAAAGAATGTCAATGGGCGGTAATCATTTGGCCGAATTTCGCCTTGCGGGAAGAGCCAGACCATCCGCCCAGCACGTTGCTTGAGCAACTGCGCCGCATACTGCACCGATGCCATCGCCGAGCGCGCATCCCGACGATCAACAGAGAAACAACCTGCCCATCTGAAAAAGAAGTAGCGGCTCAATTGGGCTTCTTCCATCATCAGGTACCCATCAATGTCCAGATGCTTCTCAATCAGCACCGCCATATAGCCATCCCACCAGCTTGAGTGATTGGCACAGATAATCATGGGAAGTCGCCTTTGCTCAGCAGTATAGGGACTACGCATCCGAAAATGCACGCGGTCAAAGTTTTTACGGATCGATCTCTCAATCAAATGGTGCGTGACGAGCCACTCGCCCAATGGGAATTTGCGCGCAGGTATCATCTTTTTCCCCCTTTTACCCGCCAATACGCTATGATAGCATCATCATACTACTACTATACAGAGGTTAGACTGTGACATACCAGATACAACAGAACATCATTATTGGCGCAGGCATGGGCGGACTATCTGCCGCAATCCATCTCGCCGCACGCGGGCAACACGTGACTGTTTTCGAACAACAAGCGCAGATAGGTGGCAAGCTCAATCAAGTGCAAATGGACGGTTATAGTTTCGATACTGGCCCCTCGCTCATCACCATGCCACAGGTCTTCCACGACCTCTTTCATGCCGCTGGCCGCCGTCTAGAAGATTATCTCGACCTACTCCCCCTCGACCTGACCTGTCGCTATTTCTACCACGATGGCCTGATCTTAAACACATGGCGCGATCAGCAGCGACTTACTGAAGAGTTTACGCGCCTCAGTCCACACGATGGGGCCGCTTTCACGCGCTTTTTTGCTTACGCACGCATGCTATACGAGACCGCGGCAGACCCATTTCTTTATCACAGTCTCGGCAATCCGCTCGATGTTTTGCGCACTTTTCTTCACTACGTGTTGCATGGACAAAGTGCACAGGCCGCAATGCCATCCACAATGCAGGAACGTTTCCAGTCTGTACTGGCGGCATTGTCACCCAAAACGCTCGATCAAGTGGTACGAAGTTTTTTTCAAGATGAACATCTGCGCCAGTTGTTTGACCGTTATGCCACCTATAATGGCTCTTCACCCTATCAGGTTGCCTCAGTCTATAGCATTATTCCCTATGTTGAACTGGCTGATGGAGGTTGGTATCCACGTGGGGGCATCTATGCGCTGGCACAAGCATGTGAACGATTGGCACATGAACTGGGCGTGCGCATCGAAACAAATTGCCCTGTTAGACGCATTTTAGTAGAAAAGGGCGAGGCATGCGGCGTCGTGCTGGCAGATGGGCGCGTAGTACGCGCTGAGAGGGTCATTGCCAATAGTGATGTCGTCACAACACAGCGCGAACTGCTCTCCCCAGCAATACGCAAAGAGACAACGCTCAGACGCATAGAGCGGCTAGAGCCATCCAGTTCGGGCTTTGTACTCTTGCTAGGTCTTGATAAACAGTATCCACAACTAGCACATCACAATATTTTCTTTTCCGATGACTACCACGCAGAATTCGACGACCTGTTCGTGCGGCATGTGCCACAAGACAACCCTACTATTTACGTGTGTGCCACAACACGCACAGACCCAACACAGGCTCCGCCGGGTGGTGAAAATCTGTTTGTGTTAGTCAACGCACCCTATTTGACGAAACAGAGCAATTGGCAGCAGTGCGCACCAGCCTATCGTGAGCGCATACTTGATTTACTGGCAAGCTATTCTCAGATCGATCTGCAAGACATCCGCGCGCATATCGTGTGTGAAGCAATGATTACACCAGAGGATTTCTGGCATACCTATGGTTCCAATGCAGGTTCAATCTATGGGCTTTCCTCAAATGCGCGTATGGCCCCTTTTACACGTCCTGGCAACCGATCCAAGGATATTCGCAATCTCTACTTCGTGGGGGGTAGCACACATCCCGGCGGGGGGGTTCCGCTCGTGACGCTCTCCGGCAAAATCGTGGCAGAGTTAATCGCACAAGATAACTTGTCAGGACCAATGATGGAAGTGAACAAAATAATGGGGTAATTTCTACCACCGTACTCAAGATTGATCAATGTTACAGATATTCCCTGCCCTAAATACCGTAATGACCGATTGATCGCGTCCTACGGGCTTTTACAGCGTATTGGATGCAATCAATCGGTCATTACGGATATATGCTATATTTCGTTTATGTGGCGCAATCCGCAATGATTACCAGTAACGCTCTTCTTTCCAGGGATCAGCGCGATTATGGTAGCCGCGCACTTCCCAGAAACCGGGGCGGTCGCGCTCCATAAATTCCAAACCATCGAGCCATTTCGCGCTCTTATAGGCATACAGCTTGGGAACAAGCAGCCGTACAGGACCACCATGGTCGTGTTCCAGGTC
>DAICZM010000515.1:0-264 GCA_027311145.1 Ktedonobacterales bacterium | reverse complement strand
CGGCAGCGGCTTGGCACGCTGCAAAATCTCGCGAATATGTACGCCTTCCCACTTATTATCGTAGCGGCTCCAGGTCGTCACACAGTGGAAGTCCGTTGTCAGCGTCGTGCGCGGCAGGGCAAGAAACTCTTCCCAAGTCAGTTCAAAAGGCTGCTCAACTGCTCCTGTGATTTTCAAACGCCAGTCGGGCGGCAACTGGTGCGGTGTGCGTTCATAACTCAAGACAGGCCACTTTTTGGTCAGGTATTGGCCGGAAGGCAAACG
>DAICZM010000514.1 GCA_027311145.1 Ktedonobacterales bacterium | reverse complement strand
GTTATAAGGTTCTGGGTGAATAGTATGTTAAGATGAGAAATTAATACATGAAGGCGTTAGTGACGGGGGCAGCTGGTTTTCTGGGTGGTCATCTAATAGATATGTTGTTAGAGCGTGGCGATGAAGTCCGTGCAATGGTGCGACCTGTTGAAGATATTAGCTATTTGCAAACACTGAAAGGCGTAGAGATTGTAAAAGGTGACTTGACCGATGTTGAGTCACTGAAACGGGCGGTAAAGGGCGTGCAGCGCGTCTATAATATTGCCGCGAAGACGGGTCCCTGGGGTTTGGAAGAGGTCTATCATGCTGTTAACGTGCGTGGTCTGACCGATCTGATACTGGCTGCGATGGACGCGGGCGTCGAGCGGATTGTGCATACCAGCTCGATCACTGTCTATGGGCATCATCTGAGTGGGATTGTAACCGAGGACCATCCCTATCACGCGGAAGATAATCCCTACAGCCGCACCAAGATTGCGGGTGAACGTCTGATTGCTGAGATGGTACGCGAACAGGGTGCGCCAGTGGTGATTGTGCGACCTGCCTGGATTTATGGGCCACGTGACAATGCGAGCTTTGGACGTTTTGTGGCCCTGGTAGATTCTGGCAAGGGTTTTCTTGTCGGCTCTGGTGAGAATATTGTGCCAGTGGTGTATGTGCGTGATGTCGCGCAAGGTCTGATAAAAGCGGGCGATGCAGGTAACGAAGCGATTGGGCGGGCGTATACGTTGGCGGATGATCGACGTGTTACACAGGCTGAGTACTTCAATACCATCGCGGATGCGTTGATGGTTCCGCATATCGCGATAAAAATCCCTTATACGCCGATGTATTCGGCTGCCCGAGCGGCAGAGGTTATTTGGGAGGCGTTGGGACGGCGCAATAGTACACCGCCGCCTGCAACAACGTATGGCATTACCTTGCTAGGAGGCGATCAGTGTTTCTCGATTGAGCGCGCGCGCCGCGAACTGGGTTATCAGCCAGAGTTCGATATGAAACGTGGCGTGACTGAGGGCGTGCGCTGGTACGTGCGTGAGAAGCAGGCACGAGCAAATGCGCAGGGGCGTGAAACCGTCAAAGCCTAAATGAAATAACTACGCAACAAAAGGCGTACTGGAAGGAAAGACTCCTCCCACGTACGCTTTTTTATTGCGTAGTTATTCTAGTGCAAACTGTGCTTCTGTACTTACCGTAGAGGGAACATGTTTACGCTGTCGTACTTGAAACCAGTTGAAAAAGTAGGCCAATGTGACAAGCACGAAAAGTGCGTTACGGAGTGTTACCGCCTCGAAATAGCCTGGGACAAAAGGAATTTGCAGTGGATTTACGGGCTTAGAGTAGAGATCAATGTAGATGAATGTGGTAATAGAAGAGAGAAGACCCCAACAGACGAGCCAGAAAGGATCGCTTGCATCGGCGTAAGCAAGCAGCGGCATGACCCAAATAAGATACTGAGGGCTAAAGACCTTCCCAGTTGCAATGAACACAAGGAGTAATGCAATACTTGCCTGGGTGATATCTAACTTGCCACGCCACTGCATATATATAGTATACACGAATCCAAGCAGAAAGAGAAGCAGGCAAAGAGAAGATGCTATTCCGTCAAAGGGGCTAAGGATGTTGAGCGAGCCAAAAGTGTACACGATTTGAAGCGGATAGCCTAAATGAGCGGAGAGATAGAGAAAAGTGCTACTCATTGCTTCGATTTGGATGGGGCGTTGTGCGAAGTAGGTAAGCTGATCGAGAATGGCTCCCTGGAAATTCATGAGGGCAAAAATACCGGTGATTCCACCAATGATAGCGAGAAAAATGAACACATTTTTCCAATACCAATGGAAAATGTTATGTATGTCTGCCCAAAGTTGTGTGTATAGTATATAGAGTGACCTGTGTGTAGATGGAAGAAGGAAGCGTTTTCTTGCCTGCTGCTCTGCGATAAAGAGTGGTGGTAGGAGTAGAATAGGATAGATTTTTAACAAGACTCCAAAGGCGAGTGCAATATAGGCAGCGGTCCAGTGTTTGCGTTCTGCGGCAATGATACACAGTAGTGTGAGGGTGGCGGGAACCAGATCATAACGTACTTGTGCGGTTGCCAATGCGCCAATAAACAGGTAGAGAGCAAAAATAAGCGCGGAACCACGTGGGCCATAGCGCATCATGAGCCAGTAGAGCAAGCCAGCGACCAGCGACATCAGAAGAGCGAAAGCGAGTTGATAGTAGGCGATGGGGGCGATGAGTGCGATGGAAAACGGTAAAAGAGCGAGAGGGGGATACTCTAATGGTAGCATATGAAAAGGGGAAGCGGCGGTAGTAAGGTGCAGAAAGTTACATTGTAGCGATGGTAATAATTGTGTGGCGGAACTACCCAACCAGAAGGTTAAGGCATAGCATTGATAGCGGGCAGGGTCGGTATTGAGCAGAAAAATTTGCCATGACGTGCCGCAGAAAATCGCGAAATTCACGAAAGTGATGGCGATATAGGCTTGCATGCCATGCTGGGCGAACAGGGAGTCTTGTACCGATGCAAGGAATTTTTTGAAGCCACTTGCATGTGTTTGTTGTATCTGTTCTTGTAGCAAAAGCGTATTCTTTCCACTATGTTCCATTGACAGCATCTCGTGTGCGGTGCTAAAATTTCAACGTGTTGCACCATATCTGGCAAAGATGCCTGTATGTGTTTGGCAAAATATGCATATTGCAAGACGAATGGTATGCAAAACAAGTAACGTCCACTTGCGCTTACCAGTGGTAGGACGCACGGTTATTTGTGGAAGGATAACATGTATCATGGATAGTAGAAATCGCACCGCAACAAAGACGCTCAAAGTTGGCGATGTCGCGCCTGATTTTACTCTCAAGACGGCGGAGCGCGCGGATTGGCGTCTCAGCGATTTTCGCGGCAAGAAAAATGTTGTACTGGCCTTTGTGCCGTTTGCGTTTAGTAGCGTCTGTTCGGCCCAATTACCTTCGTATGAGGCGGACCTGAGCCGTTTCCAGGATTTTGATACTGAAGTAGTATCAGTCAGCATGGACAGTCCGTATGCGTTGGGCGCATGGGAGAAGTCGATGCATACCACGTTCCCGCTGCTTTCAGATTTCTATCCACAGGGCCAGGTGGTTGATCTCTATGGTGTGCGTCATCAGGCTGGTATGCCGGAACGTTCACTGCTTGTGATCGACAAAGAGGGGATTATTCGCTATATCGAGGTAGTTTATACACCTGGTGAGATGCCCGATAACGAAGACCTCTTCGCCGCCCTTCGCAAATTATAAACCGGAGCCTGATACCCACAAGGGGCATCACTACATTTTATTGTCAGGACTTCGTGAAATGTAGTGATGCCCCTTGTGGGTA
>DAICZM010000513.1 GCA_027311145.1 Ktedonobacterales bacterium | reverse complement strand
CCTTTATAGAAGCTGGACGGCAGTTCCAATTGCTCGAAAGCGTTGATGGCGATGGCGACGCCGTCCTTGGCATCGCCCAAGTTCAACTTGGCAATGCACACTGGGATGAGGTGATTGAAACCAGCCAGGCCGCCCTCACGCGCTTCCAGCAAACCGGCAATCTCAGTGGGCAGGCCTATGCACTCTTGACAATGGCTTTAGCCCACCGCAGTAAAGATCAGCAGGAAGAGGCTCTCACGAAGCTTGATGAAGCACTACGCCTCTATCATCAAGTCAGGCAACCACTCGGCGTTGCCGACACCCGTGCTACACGTGGCGGCATTTTCTTGCTACGTGGTGACTTGGAACACGCTAGGGAGGAACAAAGCAAAGCACTACTCCAAATTGAGCATGTCATGCACACCCTGGAAACACCACAGCAATGGGGCATCTTTTTGCGCCAGTACGCTGAACTCTATGCACAAACTGCTATCACTGATCTGAAGCTCAGCCAGGATGAACAAGCCCGCACCCTGCTCCAACAATTTGTGCGCATCGCGGGGAGTACAGCCCTAATCCACTATCTCAAAGTGTATGAAGAGCTATTACCTACAAGCAACGCTGATCTCCCAGCGGAAGAAGCACTCACAAACCGAAATCTGATACAACGGATAGAACAGGTACGCAAAGGATTGTAATTGCAGGCACACTCATGAGACAATACAGAAGACATTGAAATTTCCCTGCTGAAAGGGACATACCATCATAGAACGATACACTGTTTTTCAAAACAGCATCTATCGTCTCGGTACAGAGAGGGTTCTTCGCGATGGCATTACATTTTTTACGCGGTAATTCACAGGCCCCAAAGGGCCACGCTATCTTCATTGCACGTGGCTCAGGCAATACTCGTGCAGTTTATTGTACCTACTGCGTTGTTCCACCAATCCCCATGTCAATCGCGAAGTATCTTCCCCCGTTGTTCGCGGCACAACTCCCGCCAGAGGAACTACGCGATGCCACCACTGTCTCGGGGATGCCCATTCCTCCCATGCTAGAAGATGGCATCAGTCTAGAACATTTAGAAATGCTGGCAGAACATCGAAACGACGATCTCTGCGATCTCGGCGTACTCAGCTCTACCGATGAAGGCATGCGCTTACAGATGGCCGCCCTGGGCAGCAATGAGTATGGGCAACTATACACAACATACATTACTGCCATCAGCCAGGTCGCCTCAACCGCCAAAGCCGCCCTCAGCGAACCCGCCCCACTGGATGACCTGGATGCAGAAGAGCTTCTGCTTCAGACCATGCCAGATCGGCAAAAGCTGACAGAATTAGGCAAATTGGTAGGAACTGCACGCTATGCACTGGATGGCCACGATACGGCTCTCCTGCGCGAGACACAACGCCGCATGCAACGCATTGCTCGCCTGTTGCCCGAAAAATATCGCGGCTCCGAGCTGGTCCTCGCCGCCGTTGATACCCAGGCCAAAGGCGCAAAACTAGCTTAACTCTATCTTAGCCGCGCTTTCAAGCTGCTCGATGAGGAATACGCCGATATTCCTCGCATCGAGCGCGCCATTCGCGACTTACGACAACAATAACTTTATCTTGAAATTCTATCAGGAGTCTTTGTATGGCTGGAATTGAAATGAGAGCCGACCTCTCTCTCTTAGTCAACGCGCTCATCGCTGGTGACAGCGATCAAATTCTTGCTCAAGCTCGCGCACAGTTACAGCAAGGCGAACACGCCGACGTACTCATCGGACGTATCGCTCTGCTTGCAGCACGTGGTGACACCGATGGCCACCCAACCATCACGCTAGCCGCTGCCGCCCTGCTCAGTCGCTTACTGCATACCATCCCACAACCATTGGAAGGCGAAATCCTCCCACACGAGCGCGCTTTGCCCCTGTTTCTACAAGCGATGCTCGTCGCCGCTCCCGCTGTACGCAACGGCAACAACCAACAACTCACCTTGCCCGCCCCCTTCTTCCCTAGCCAACTTGCCGAAGGGGATACCGTCAACGCAGCACTGCTCCGCGCAATCAACAACAATGATCAGGCCATGACCGAACGATTACTGCTCGGTCTCTATGGCACGGGGGCCGACTACCGCACCCTACAGATACGCACCTATGAAGGCATCTCGACCACCTTCCAGCGCACAGGTCATCCCTTACAGTTCGCTGTGCGTGGCTTCCAGATACTCGATGCCCTTGAGTGGGGCACACACACCCCTGCCATTCTTGACTGGCTCTCCCCACATTTACCCATTTATCCCAATTCAGACGAGCCTGCATGGGTAAAAGCGGTACGCACCTACTTCTCTGATCCAACACATAGTGTCGCCAGCATTCGCACCCGCATTGCCATCCCTAACGACATGCATGCCCTTCCTTTGCGCACACTCATCTTAAGTGATGCCGACACCACACAGATCTGCCAGGGGGTCTCTCACGCCATCCTGCAAGACCACGCATCCCCTCGTGCCATCGGCTCGGTCATCGCTCTGGCTGCCGCTGACATTCTAGAGCATGTCTCTGATGACGACCGCGCTCTCTTTCTGCAAACCGCTCATGGCCTGCTCTTCGCCGCGGCTAGCCGTCTTGTCTTCCGCCAGGTACAGGATGTCGAAGCCCTACCACTCCTGTTTACCGCAGCCGCCTATGTAAATGCCCTACAAAAAGAGGTTGCCACACAAACAAGTGCCAGCAAAACACCCGCACCTTCCACCACACACGTGATTGGCGGTGGTCTGATTGCTCCCGCTCAACTCGAAACACTCAATGCGCAACTACATAGTCAGGATTTTATCGGCGCATTGCACACCGCACGCCGCTACCTAAAACTTGGCTATGATGTTCGTGCCTTGTTTGCCACCATTGCCATCAACGCAGCACGCATTGATGCAAGCACCGATCAAGGTCACGCCCTGCAAATCGTGCAAGCCGCTAGCGAGGAATTTATGGCCTGGCCTATACATCTCGCAGAGACAAACAACGAACCATTCCTGGTTGTTGCCTTACGCGCCGCCGCTTTTGGCAAACACCATCCTCTGCTTGAAAACCTGTAATCCACCCACTATTATGCACCATACCCAAGCACATGACACCCCTTGTGGGTGTCATGGCTGTTCCCACCCCCGGACGACTATAGACTATACGCTCTCAAGGTTCTCTTAATCAGTAGGGAGGTTTTTGTCATGGCTCTTCAAAAATATACCACGACCTACGTCATATCTTTTACTATTTGCGTGCTTGCTCTCCTCTTGACCTCCTGCGGGATCTTTGGTGGCAATCCCCAACCCACGCCACTTGTCAAAGCACCAAATAGCAAACAAATTTATACCATTCCTGAGATCGGCATCTCCAATCTAGAT
>DAICZM010000512.1 GCA_027311145.1 Ktedonobacterales bacterium | reverse complement strand
ACGTTTGGCAGAGCAGTACATCCTTTCATGCATTCTTCTCTATTATCGCGTCTCTCTTGCTCTAACAGGAGATTTGTCTGCATAGCTGAAACGTCCCCAGAGCATGGCGGTTGAAAGCATGTATAATACGGCCCCAATAATGAAAACAGGGGCGTAACTGAAATGGGCGATAATCAGCCCGCCGAGGGGTGTGGTGATTGCTCGCGTGCCTTGTGACACCGCCTGATACGTGCTATTTGCCAGACCTCGCCGCTGCTCTGGTATCTCCTCCATTGAGTAGACCTGAAAGATGCCCATCGCCATATCCATTGTGCCTTGACGAAACAGATAGAGCAGGGCCGCGAGTGGCAGAAAACTCGTCAGGCCAATGGTGAGCAAGAGTGGGATGCTCAGCAAGCGTGTCACGCTAATTGTATTGATCTTGCCGATGCGCATTGCTACTAATGGAGCAAGGAGCGTCAAGAGGGCATTAAGCGCGTTTGCCCCACCGTCGATCAGGCCAAAGAGAGCGGGCGAGGCTTTAAGCTGTTCGACAAAATAGAGATTGAAGTAGGGGATAAAGAGACCTGCTCCCAGGCCAATCAAGACCTGCACCAGCACCAGCACAAAAAATGGGCTGTTCAGCCAGATTCGTACTGGCGTGTGGCGTATCTGCTTGCGCCAGGATGTGATTTGGGCGAGCTGCTTGCGCCACGACTGGCGTGTTGAGATGATGAGATTCCCATCTTGTTCTGGTTGGCTTTGGCGGGCAGGGCGATCATCGCTAAGCATAAAGACAGGGATCAGGCTGGGAATTGCTAGAATGCCCGCGAAAAGTAAGGCAAGTTGAAAGGAACGTGGTGCAGCTGGTTGTGCCAGCAACCAATGGACAGGCCCTGGCAATGGCATCATCAGCCAGGGAATGGTGCGTAACCATCCGGGCAGACTACCGCCTAGAACCTCACCCAGTACGGTTATACCCAAGCTGACAACGATGTTGAAGCTAAAGAGGTGTGGACGCTCTGTTGGGCTACTATTCTGCGTTAGATAGGGCGCGTTGACCACGAGCAAGAAGGCTGCGGCTATGCCCGCGATAAAACTGCTGATGAGCAGAGGAATCGGTTGACGAAAAAGAATTTGGGCCATACCAATAGCACCGATAGCCAGATTTGACCAGATTTGGGCGAGCTTCCCGCCGCAGCGATCAATACAGAAGCCCGCTGGAAAGATTGCCAGGCCTGCGCCAAGTGTGCCAGAGAAAAGCACTAGTCCAATAAAATCAGTATTGTAGCCTAATGAGGCTAAATAGAGATTGTAGAGAACGAGCAAAATTCCGACTGTGATGCCACTGAGAGCATTGCTAATAAGATAGAGCCGGGCGTTGCGTTGAAAACGCCCGAACTCACGTATATAGTTAACGAGAAGAGACATTGCTGCGCTGGCTTGCTGATGCAGCTGGCTCGCGTCCATCAGTTTTTGGTAATGGAACGACTGGAAGTGCTGGTATGTGCTCTTTTATTGCCTCAGCTGATGTAAGTGATTGTCGATCTAAACTATTTGCGCTATCTTTTCCCTTTGCTTGTCTGAGACCGGGTAGGAAAAATGTACGCGCAACGGTCTGCACTTGAAGTGTACGTGCGCGAAACTCAATGGCGTAGCTAACTACACGGTCACTGAGTACATCTACTTGCTTATCAAGAGCTTTTACACGCTCTGGTCCCTGTGCAATCGTGCGAATGATCTTATTCTCGTTCTCTGTCGGTGCGCTGCCTCGCTGTACTGCTGCTGTCGTCTTGTTGACCGTTTCAACGGTTGGGCGCAATAATTTGACCAGGGCAGCCTGGGTATTGATCCAGCGGAAGAGCAGGACACTCGCAACGCTCAAGGCAAGCGTGAGAACGATAAAAAGGATCGAATAGATGCAGATAATGATGGCGGCAATTGGTCCAGCACTGCTGAGAAATGGCGTGCCTGCCACCAGTGCAAGGTATGCCATTATTCGCCTCCTGCGCCTGCTAACGCATCTTTTTGCTGCTGACGACGCTGGTCAGAGCGACTGCGCGTCATGCCTTTGCCCAGGAAGGTGCGTACCATTTGTTGCCCGGCGACAACCGCTGCGGCTGCTCGCACGCTGGGCACTACCGCCAATTCGCCTGTGAGTTTCGTGGCAGTTCCCAATGTAGAAACGGTATGTCCAGCCGTCTGTGCGGTGTCCTTCACGATGTTGATCGTTTCTTGTACCGATTCTAAGAGCGGTTTTACCTCATCCCGCACTGTAATAATAGTACGCACTAAGAGGAAGATAGAAAATACCTGCAACCCAGTTGCCACCACCAAGAGTAATGCCAATGTGATTAAGAAAATGTATAGCACATTGAGTAGCGTGCCATAAATGGTTGCGAAGACAAGACCAACGATGATAAGTACTAGCAGCACGACGCCAGCAATTATCAGATAGCGTACAGCAGCTTTCATACAAGTGCCTCCTCATAGAATTTTGATAGAATGCTGTTTTATTATAGCGCACAACTCGCAACATGTGCAGACTGTGATGAGCGGCGAACGCGAATGCACTTTCTGCTAACACGTCTGGCATGCCACTGGTGGGTACAACATAGGAAAAGAATGCTTATCTTCCCCCCCTTGCAGGAGAGGCAGGAGAAGGGAGCTGCAAGGAGACTGAGAACTTACTGAGACTTTGTGACTTTGCCTCTCATTTGGCTGTTTTTTGCATCTCGCACTTCATGGCTACCGTATCAAAAGTGAATAGTATCGTATGTCAACCGATGCAGTGAAAACATTTGAAATTATTGCTAGCCAAGGGGGTCCTATGCTGCTTCCACATACAATTTTGGCGGACAGCGTGATTTTAACGATGAACATTTTTGGGTATCATTTTGTACTAACGCTTAGCCAACTCCTCTATTGGCTAGTCGCGGCTCTTGTGGGTTTGGTTGCGGAGTTTATTGTTGGTTGGCGTGTGCCGTTTGGCATCGTGGGCGCAGTGATCGCCGCGCTGATTGGCATTTGGCTCTTAACCAATCTTGTGCAAGTTACCATCCCAGGCGACCCGATTTTTTATGGTGTGCCATTGCTCAAAACGTTGATTGGGGCCGTCCTCTTTGTCGCCCTCTGGCACCTTCTGACCTATCGCTCGTGGGGAAGAGGCCGTCGTCTCGCGGCCTAGTCTGTCGCCTGCGCAGTGAGCAAAAGGCTAGCAAGTGTGCAAGAGTATGAATGCACACTTGCTAGCTTTTTGGCCGTCTGTGAAAATTTGGTGTGTGAATTTGTCTCCTTGCTCTAAATGTTGTACTATTATGGTTGAGTAGAAGTACCGGGCCGCTTCGTTTGAGACCAGATCAACCCACTCGTTTATAGCAATGTAGGGAT
>DAICZM010000511.1 GCA_027311145.1 Ktedonobacterales bacterium | reverse complement strand
GAATAATATAAACGCCTTTGGCTATGCGCAACTCCTCGGCATGCATATCGAACATGCCGGGGATGGCAAAGGCACGGTGCGTATCAAGGTTGATAACCGCCTGATGCATCCCCAGCAGATTGTGCATGGCGGCGTAATTTTCACGCTCGCGGATACCGCGATGTCAATGGCAATGATCTCCTTGCTGCCAGTTGGCACGCGATTCAGTACGGTTGAGGCAAAAATCAATTATCTTGCCCCAGTTCGGGCGGGTGAGATTGTAGCCGAGGCAACAGTCCTTCAGCAAGGGCGTGTTATCTCAGTGGTAGAATCAAGTGTCTATAATATCGAGGGCGAAGAACGCCGCCTGATCGGGCGCGTGTTGGGAACCTTCCACGTCTCGTCACAACGCTATAACCCGATTGTCAATGATGGGAAGGATGAGCAAAGCGCATGACTATCCTTGGCCTGCATCACGCACAAATTACGATACCAAAGGGAGCAGAGGACGAGGCACGCCACTTCTATTGCGCAGTTCTCGGCCTGCCTGAAATCGAGAAACCGGACGCGCTCAAAGATCGCGGCGGCATCTGGCTCCAGGTCGGAGATCGTCAGGTCCATGTCGGCACAGAGGATGACTTTGATCGCACGAAAACCAAAGCCCATCTGGCCTACGCGGTCAGCGACGTCGCTTACTGGCGACAACGACTACAAGAAAACGGCATTCGTATCATCGAAGCCATTCTTATCCCTGGTCATGACCGCTTTGAGTTCCGCGATCCCTTCGGTAACCGCGTGGAGTTTACACAACTCACGACTGCGGAATGAGTGAAGGAATGCCGATTGTTTGCGCTAAATTGGTTCCCATTTACCCTTGACAAGCAAGCAAATCGATGCTACATTTATTTCTGAACAATGTTAGATTTTAAAACAAAGATTAAGTGGGCAATGGGGATAAAACAACGACGAGAGCGCGAAAAACAAGAGGTGCGCCAGGGCATCCTGACAGCAGCACGCGAGATCGCGCGGCACGAAGGCTGGCAGGCGGTTACCATCCGCAAAGTCGCGGAACGCATCGAATATAGTCCGCCGACCATTTATGAATACTTTGCGAGCAAAGAGGCCATTTTGACCGAACTGCTACGTGAGGGCTTCCATCTGCTCTTGTTAGAGTTACAGGCAGCAATAGCTCAAGGCGACCCAGAAACACGTGTGATGCGCCTGATCGATGGCTACTGGAATTTTGCCTGGCAACATCCAGAACTCTATCAGGTCATGCACGGGCTAGACGGTGTTGATTTCGAGTGTTTTAACAGCCCAATCGAGGCCGAGCAGGTCTTTATGATAGCACGTGATACCCTGGAAGCATGGACACAGGCAGTACACGCCAATGTACCGGACCTCGACAATTGCGTCGAGATCATGTGGGGCATGGCCCACGGCCTAGTCTCACTGACGATGGCCAATCATCTCATCGACGGACAACAACGCGCCAAAGCACTGATTCAGCAAGGATTGCGCTCCTTGTTGCAGGCATGGCGCACATAGAAACCGATTATGAAGTGTAACAATACAAGGTGGGAATCCGTCGGAGGTGTGGTGCTTGTCATGTTTTGCCTGAAATGTCGGAAAGAAACGTAGGGACCGATTCATCGCGTCCGCCGCCCGTGCGCTCACGATGCTCGTTTCTCTCAGGCACAGAAGGTGCATGATGGAAAAATTGCTGCATAGGCACAACGGACGCGATGAATCGGTCCCTACGCCTTTTCCCACGTTATGTTGTTAAAATTCATTATCGCGTCCATCGTTCTATACCTGAAGGCGCATCTCTTTTTTGCGCTTTATCGAACTTTGTTAGATTAATGACCAACATTCAAGATAGAAAAGGGAACCATCATGACACAATCTCAGCTACGCACGCTACGCGACATTCCAGAGGTTATGCTTCCCGAAGACTACCCAACCAACATGGGACCATTTCTTGCTAAGATGTATGAGGAGCATGGCCCCATCTTTCGCGCCAATCTCTTCTTTGGCGAGGTCGTCTATCTGGTTGGGCCAGAGGCAAACAAGTTCGTGCTCTCGACCCATCGCCAGTTTTTCTCGCATCACGAGGGCTGGGGCAAATGGTTTGGCGTCTCCTACCTCTTCGGCAATGGTCTGCTGACGATGGATGGCGAGGAACACGATCAGCACCGCAAGATGATGAATCCGGCCTTCACAATTAGCTATATGGATAGCTATCTGCCAATCATGAACCGCATCATTCGCGAGCGTATCGCATCCTGGGCCGAACAGGGTGAGATCGACATTTACGAAGAGGCGCGTAAGATCACCTTCGATGTTGCAGCAGAAGCACTGACGGGGCTGCAAGCAGGTCCAGAAGTCGATGAGTTCCGCGAAATCTTTGTCAATATTCTCAACCTGGGCATGGTCGCGGAAAATGAAGAGGATTACAACAGACGCATGGCAGTGCTGCAAACGCGCCTGCACTCCCTACTGATCCCCAAAATTCAGGAGCGGCGCGCCCATCCAACCAGCGACGTGCTTGGTATGCTGGTACGTGCGCGTGACGAGCATGGCAACGCGCTCAGCGACGAACAATTGATCGCGCACACCAATATCCTGCTCGTCGCGGGTCACGAAACATCGACGAGCCTCAGCGCGTGGCTACTCTACCAGCTCACACAAAATCCTGACTATACGAAGCGCGTGTTGGATGAACAGTGGTCAATCTTCAGCGGCAACGAAGAGCCGACGCTTGAGGATACCAAGAAAATGAAAGTGTTGGAGAACGCGCTGAGCGAGGCCGAACGCATGTATCCGCCAGTCGCCAACGGTCCACGCGGCGTGAGCGAAGGCTTCGAGTTCAATGGCTACTATGTGCCAGCGGGAACGCATGTCTTCTACTCTATCGTCGCCTCACACCTGTTACCCAGCATTTTCACCAACCCGACACAGTTCGACCCGGACCGTTTCGCCTCGCCCCGCGAAGAGCAGAAGAAGAATCCGTATGCACTGGTCGGTTTTGGCGGTGGTCCGCGCATCTGTATCGGCGTCAACTTCGCCAAAGTGGAGATCAAGGCGATGGTTTCGCACATCCTGCGCCGCTACAAACTGGAACTTACGCCCGATCAGGAAATCATACAGTTCTACCGTGGCACAGGTCTGCCGCTCAACGGTATTAAAATGCGCGTGACAACATTGTAAATATCATGGTCATGGTTCTTTGATGTTTGTACATTTTCATCACTTCGTTAGCATTCACAATGCGGGACTACGTTATCCTACAGTTCCGTCAAACATTTTTGCGCATAGGAGCAGGGCGTGATGATTGTATTGAACAAATGAATCCGCATACGGCATTGGTTGCGTAGGGGCGTGATTCCATCACGCCCTC
>DAICZM010000510.1 GCA_027311145.1 Ktedonobacterales bacterium | reverse complement strand
TCCATCTGGTGAGAAGTGGGGATGGCTGGCGCGTCCTACTCCGCTGGTGAGGCGTTCGGCCCGTCCGCCTTCGCTCGAGACAAGCCAGAGATCGTCGTCGGCTGTAAATACAATACGATTGTGATGGATAGTGGGAAAACGCATATAACCCTGGGATGACATGTTTGTTCCTTCTGCATTAAATAGAGAGGTTATGGTGTTCTATGTAAAACAGTCTTGCGAATATAACATGCAGTATTTTGTCAAACGTGATTGCATTCCTACATATAACACTCACAAAGGGTGTTATGCTCGCATCATCAAATGAAACTTGACCGCGTAATAGGTTTTGCAATATCGTCGCCTGTGTTCCATTATAAATGAAAACACTTGCTGCTAGTGATATGCTGTTGATTTGTTGAATTATATCATAATCTCCATGATCTGTCGAGTATAATCCGCCGGAGTCCTGTGGCATCGCTTGTCCAAAAGTACTGTTAAGCAGACGCTGTAGGGCTGATATGGCACAGTATGTTTAGGTAGAATATGCAGGACCACTTGCCAGAAAAGGCATTTAGTGATAATCTCAATGCGCAATAATTTACGCCGAGATTAGAGGAGAGTATCCCGTTATGACACAGACGATGAATAGTGATAAAAACTCAGAGCAGAGACGTAATCGCCCCGGACAGCGTCAGCAAGATCGGATGATGAGAATTGCACGGCGGCAGCGGCGTATTCGTATCTGGGTAAGTTCACTTGTGGCGGTCCTGGTAATTGTCGCGGCCATTGTTGGTATTTTGCAGTATCAACGCTATAGTGATCAGCAAGCTGCGAATGCGAAGACGTTGGCGGATAAACAGGCCAGCGTAACTGCTGCCGTGCAGGCGACGCAAACCGTGGCGGCGATCACGCCAACGCCATCAGTCGGCCCGGCCACGCCACCGCCTGTGACAGGTGTACCTGTGACCCTCGCTGGTGGTTTGCAGTATATTGATGTGACAACGGGGACAGGAGCGACTGCGCAAGCGAATAGCCAAATTTCAGTGCAATACACTGGTTGGTTCCAGAGTACAGGCAAGAAATTTGATAGTTCCTACGATCATGGTGGGCAAGCTTTCCAGTTGACGTTGGGGGCGGGTCAGGTTATCCCGGGCTGGGATCAGGGTCTGGTTGGTATGAAAGTCGGTGGCACGCGCCGCTTGATTATTCCGCCGGCCCTTGCCTATGGAGCTGCTGGCCAACCGCCAACCATTCCCCCCAACTCCACTCTGATTTTTGATGTGACGCTGGTTAGCATTCCGTAGTCAAGGCTGAAAAAGATGAGTTTTCTAGCGAAATTGCTGGCAGCAACACGCCAGCAGAATAGTCTTCTTTGTGTTGGCTTGGACCCAGAGCAAGCTCTCTTGCCCGCCGCCCTCCGTGACTTGCCTGTTGCAGAAGCAACCGTGCGCTTCTGTCGCGAGGTGATCGAGGCTACCGCACCCTATGTCTGCGCGTATAAACCGAATCTCGCCTTTTTTGAGGTCTTGGGTCCAGCGGGTATGCAGGCTCTTTTAGAGATTGTGCGCTCTATTCCTGCCCATATCCCGATCATCGCGGATGCCAAACGCGGCGATGTTAGCAATACCGCGCGCAACTATGCGGCGGCAATCTTCGATACCTACGGTTTCGACGCGGTGACTGTCAATCCTTATCTCGGCTTCGACTCTGTCGAGCCATTTCTGGCTTATCATGAGAAGGGGATTATCTTGCTCTGCCGCACGTCAAATCCTGGTGCGCGTGACTTCCAAGACCTGTTGGTTCAGTCTGCTGCTGGTCAGACGCAGCCACTTTATGAGGCTATCGCACGGCGCGTTCAAGGATGGAATGTGTCAACAGGCAATTGTGGACTGGTTGTTGGTGCTACTTATCCGCAGGAACTCAAGGCCATTCGTGCTCTCTGCCCAGACCTGCCCATCCTGGTTCCGGGCGTAGGTTCACAAGGCGGCGATCTGGAAGCCTCGGTGATGGCCGGAGTGGATGCACACGGCGAGCGCGCCATCATCTCCGCCTCGCGTGGTATTCTTTACGCCTCTAACGAGCATGATTATGCCCAAAAAGCTCAGGAGAAGGCATGCCTGCTCCGCGATCAGATCAATCTGGCAAGAGCTAGAGCCATAAACGATAGGCGCACATCGTCGGGGCGATGATTGCCATTGTGGAGCTTGCTCGTGATATAAAGCTCCTTTCGCGGAATGCTGGAGGCTGCGATGGCCTGGCCGACGCCCTCTTCGGTGCTGTAGTTCTGAGCAGTGTCGATATGCCGATAGCCCACTTCGAGAGCGAGTCCGACGATCTCTGCTGTCTTCTTGATGTTGGCGGGTGTTGGCTGGCGGTCCGGCAGAATGCCCAGAGTGCCGATGCCAAGCTGAGGGATCATGCTCCCATCGTTGAGGGTGATCTTTGGAATGTTCATTGGGTGTTCTTTTCCCTTTTGTGATGTCCAATGGAGGATGATCTGTTGCTTGTTATCGCTGCATCAATTGCTCTCGTAGCGTCTGATCCAGCACCAGGTCGATGGTCGTCCAGGCCATCGCCAGTGCGCCATCAAGCACCGCTTGATCGGCTTCTGGTGTGACACAGGCGGCAGCAAATTCCGGCTGGTGGTTGACAGCTGGCTGGCAGTTGATCCCGATGTGCGGCTGGATCGAAGGAATCACCTGCGAGATGTTCCCCATATCGGTCCCTCCTCCTCCACTTCTGGGAGCCTGCTGGACTACGCGGCCCAATGCCTCTGCATTTCGCTGATACAACTCAGACATGGCAGCGTGATGCACCATCTGAGCATAGGGTTTGTCCCCTCCAACGATTTCGAGGTGTGCACCAGTTGCCAGTGCGCCTGCCTCAAAGCAGCGAGTGACTTTTGCACGCAGAGCCAGCAGTTCCTCCAGCGTTGGCGCGCGCAGGTTATAGCGAGCAGAGGTGTGACTCGGAATGATATTGGCTGCTTCGCCTCCCTCGGTGACAACGCCACTGATGCGAACGGTTGGGGGAAGCTGCTGGCGCAGCAGACCGATGGCAACTTGGGCAATGGTCATGGCATCAGCAGCATTGATCCCTTGCTCGGGTGCGGCTCCGGCATGCGAGGCTTTGCCGGTATAATGTACTTCAAAGTGAACAGAAGCAAGGGTGACTTCGCCGATGTCATCGAAGGGCATGGGATAGGGATGAACCAGCATCGCGGCATGGATGCCTTCAAAGGCTCCTCGCTCCAGCAGGAGTATCTTGCCACCACCATTGCCGACTTCCTCGGCGGGGGTTCCGATGACCTCAATAGTCAGGCCAAGATCGTCGGCCACCTGTGCCGCCGCGATCCCTGCACCAGCCGCCATGGCTGCCATGAGATTATGCCCACAGGCATGTCCTATGTGGGGG
>DAICZM010000050.1:8075-15934 GCA_027311145.1 Ktedonobacterales bacterium | reverse complement strand
ATTCATTACCTCCGCCATTTCAACCAGTGCCGCCCTCATTTCCTTTGTACTACGCATCACACATGCCCCTGCGCATACACTGCATAAACTGGAACACCTGGAATGGACGGCAATGCTGGTCGAAATCACAGGTCTTCTGATCTTCCTGCGAGGTACAGGACGTGCCGCGCGTCCTCTGGTTGGCACAGCACCACAAGAACATGGGGCTATCTTTTGGCGTTTCATGTTTGGTGGAGGTCTGCTACTGCCCTGGTTATTGCAAACTCGCGCCATTCTACGTCGCAAACCAGAACGCCGCTCTGGTATGGGGCTGCTTATCTCCATCCTGGTCCTGGTCGGGGGCTATTTCCTGCGTCGCACGATGATCGAAGCGGGACGCACATCAAGCCTAGATGCGCGCACGACGCTCTGGAATGCACGCCGCTAGCAAAAAACAGTCACAGCAGCAAAGACGCTGCTTCCACTGGAGCGCGTACATTGAACAGTGGAAGTAGCGTCTTTGCATGAGAGAATCACGCCATGATCGGCTTAAGAACATATCCCGTCACCTCATAGCCACGCCCAGGACGTTCTTGCTCTGGCAGGTCCGTGATCCATTCCCAATGCGCCTCCTCTAATATCGTAAAATAATTCCGTATCAGGTCTGGGAAAATGCGCGGAACTAGCGGGAGGAGGCGGCGATGTGCGGTATCATGATCGCTTCCATAGACGAGAAAGGCAAAGCCACGCACATCACTGAGCAAGGTAACTAGCCCCCCGCGATCAGTCAGCATGTGCAATAAGCGCATATGCGCATTGATAATACGCACACGAAATGCCTGGGCCGCCTCTTGATAGCGCCGATGGCGTTCCTGCTCGCCAAACAATGCCGGAGCAAGCACTTGCATATGCTCAAGCAGATCGAGCAATGGATAACTAAACAACTGCGATAGCACCAGCGAGCTGACAACGAGGCCGCACGCGCTCTTATCCAACGTTTCAATAGTAGGTATCTCAGGGACCATTACCTGTTCCAGACATAAGGCCGCAGTGTCAAATAAAGTTGATGCACCACCAGCAAGAGCGGACTCCCAGTGTTGGGCAGCAATCAATCGGCTCAGATGAGTGCTAACCCCTGCACTTATATCAGCCTCCACCAGACGCACACGGCGACGCAAAGCAGACGCTGCCAGTTCATTGCACCCTTGCCTCATCGCACTCACATCGAGATCGACCAGCACCACTTCATCAGCATGGCGCGCCAATCCTGCCAGAGGAACCTCGGTACATGCTCCTGCCCCAAGCACGGCGATGCTCTGCGACGTTCCACGCTCCCGCTGCTGAAGCCCATGCAGCATCAATGCCGCACAGTGATCCAGATGTTGGGGCGCATACTGACGCAACCAGATACGCCGTTGTGCCCCTTGCATATGACGATTAGTATATGGCAAATTTTCAATACGCATACGCGCACTGCTCTCCCTGACCACTATGCTGCGTAGCTGGTCTTATTTGCCCGTATAGCGTGCAGGCCGTTTCTGCAAGAAAGCATTGACGCCCTCTTGATGGTCAGATGTCTCGCGTGCGCTATCCTGCAATTGCCCCTCTAACGCCAGCAGCTCCTGAAAATTTAGGTCCATCGACTGATAGAGCAAGGCTTTAATCAGCCCGTAGGAGCGCGTTGGCCCATGAGCAAGGCGTTTGGCAAGCGCGGCAACCGTTGCCTCAAATTCCGCAAGTGGCACACATGTTGTCACCAAGCCGATACGCTCCGCTTCCACTCCACTCACTTCGTCAGCCAGTAACGACATATCCAGGGCACGTCCTAAACCGATCAGGCGTGGTAAAAGATAGCCGCCACCACCATCGGGAACCAACCCAATGCGGGCAAATGCCTCAATAAAGCGTGCATTATCAGCCGCAACACGAATATCGCATGCCAGAGCAATATTGCAGGAAATTCCAGCAGCCACACCACGAATAGCGGCAATAATCGGCTTCGGCATATTGCGCATCAGGTGAACCACACGGTGATACTTCGCCAAATGAACACTGACCTTCCCAGCTTCGCTCCCCGCTTGCGTCTGCTGCGGCTCAACAAAATTCGTTAGGTCTTGCCCTGCCCCAAAAGCACGCCCTGCCCCCGTCAATACCACACAACGCACGCTATCATCACGGCCAGCCTCTTCAAGAGCCAGCGTCAGCTCTTCTAACATCTGGTCATTGAACGCATTCAAGACCTCAGGTCGATTCATCACAACAGTGACAACACCTTCTTCTTGCTGCATCAGTACATACTGGAAGTCGGTTCGCATCAAAGCCCCCTCATAGAGATCAGTATTCAGACTGCATCATCGCATCTTCTGCCAGCTTCAACAACATGCGGTGTACACCTCTGCATGACACCCACAAGGGGTGTGCTTGCCGAACCCGCGTCATTTCAGCTTCAACAACGTGCAGTGTACACCTCTGCATGACACCCACAAGGGGTGTCACTACATGTCGTCAACAGCCATCAGACACCCGTACTGTAATGAAGCTTAACACATGTGACACAGACGCCGTAGTAGAAACAAGCTCACGTTTATTGTATAGTTGGCAGATCGAGCATCAGCACTTCAAGCGCAACTCTTGCATTAACATTTTGCGCTATCAGCTCCATCGTGCGCAAGATCATGCGCACCATATTTTGCGCCGCATGCGCTCCAATTTTTGCAGCATGGACTTTCAACGCATCGCGCATATCCACATTTACCGTCAGATCAAGACAACCATGCGCCGCCAACACGATATCACGCCACCAGAGCAGCCAAAGCTCCAATGTTGTCTCCAAGGTATCTGCGTCCGCACTCAACCGCTGGGCAATTTCAAAACGTTGCATCTTGCCCGCCATCGGCAATTTCGTGAGCAGCTCAAGTTGTTCCTTACGTTCTGCCAACAACTCCTCTTTTTCAACGGCCTGAATGGCCCACCCCATACGCCCAGCAGCCAGCGCAGCAATCAACCCCGCTTCCTGCGTCTCCAGATGCCAGCGATGCGTAAGCGCATTTTTAATCTGAAGAGTTGTCAGCAATTGCATGGAAATCTGCTGCACACGCGAGAGAATGGTTGGCAGCAACAAACCACCATCCGGCACAGTAAGGAGAAGTACGACATCCTGTTCTGGCTCTTCCAATGTTTTAAGAATACAATTCGCCGCCTGCACATTCATCTCATGAGCATTCTGAATAATAAAAATATTGCGTCTTCCCTCAAGCGTCTTGCGGGCCGAGTCACTCTGGAGTTCACGAATCTGCTCAATCAAAATGGCTTGTTTATCCGCGGCCCGTGCCACCAAATGAATGTCGGGATGGTTGCCATGACGCACCTTGCGGCAAGATAGACAGACATTGCAGGGGTTGATGGGCGCAATATGCATATCAGGCCCCCCTGTACACAACAAGGCCTGCGCGAAGCGTTGCGCCAACAATGTTTTGCCAATATGCGGTGGACCCGTAAACAAATAGGCATGGCGCACCTGCTCCGCCTGCAACGTGCGACGGAGTATCTCTATGGCATGCTCATGCCCAACAATGTCCCAACCGGGCGCAGCTTTCTCTTGCGTTTGCATACGTACATGGTAGCAGAAAGACAGAAACACGTCAAATCGCCAGCGACCCACAACGCAAAAAAAGCAGTTGCTCGCACGCGATGCGATACAAAAGTCGATAGCACACCGAGAGCGGCCAGGCTAGCACACCACATATCCACTCTGAATGAACTTAGTTTTCTAGCTATCTTCCCTACTGTTTCCTAACTCACAGCATTTTTATTGCTCGATGTGTTATGCTACAAAAGAGCAGAACATTAGACACCAAATCATGTAGCATAATCCTTGCTTGACTATAATAAGGCAGATGTAACCGATGGATACCTCTATCCGTTTCTACAATACGAACAGCAAGATGTGTTCATCCTCACAAGAGGAACACATAAGCCATTCTCATGTTCCGTTACCAACGGATGAGGCTACTTGTGCAAAACTAGAGCAACACCATGTCCAAGATGAAGAGCCATTGGTCGTAAATGCGCCGACACCTGCGCTTGCACCCAAAGAACAGGAAGAGGGGCGACAGGTCAATGTCGCAGACTTTGAAGCGATTTTTCTGCGCTATCAAATGCCAATAACCAACTTCATCTATCATCTGATTGGGAATCGCGAACAGGCATATGATCTGGCACAGGATGTGTTTGTTAAAGCATATAAAGCCTTACTGGGTGGCACGGTTGTACAACCGGGCGCATTATCAGCATGGCTCTATCGTATCGCAGCAAACACAACCACTGATACATTACGGCGACGACGTCTAATCTCATTGCTCCCGTTATCACTCTTTAACGAAGATCGAGGCATCGGCGCAGGCGTTATATCGGACTCTGGCGGTAGCACAAATGAGAATTTTAACACGGCAGGCGACGAAGGCAATGAACATCGTAGCAGCAGCATCAGTGCGTTATATGAGCGCGGCGGCTACGACGGTGGCCGTTTTGAAGGCCGCGTGGCAGATCGCGAAATCGTGGAACATGTCTTCAAACAGCTCCCACAGAAATACGCCATTTGTCTCTGGCTCTACGAAAATGATGGTCTTTCTTGTGCCGAAATCGCTGCCGTCCTGGGTATCAGTGCATCAGCCGTAAAAATGCGGCTAATGCGAGCCAGAGAACGCTTTATCGAGTTATATCACAAAGAGGTCGGTGAAGATTGAACTGTAGTCAGGCGCGGATACTTCTCTCCGCATATCGTGAACTAAAAACGAAACAGGTTGATACATCTGCATTAGAAGAACATCTGGAACACTGTGCAGTATGCCGGGATGTTTTAGCTCAGAATACCTTTGTTGGCGAACGGCTACAAATGCTCTCCATTGAACCACAGGCACAGGCTTATCATCGCCTGATGCTGGCCCTGGCTGAAGAGCATACACGCTTTCTACAGCAAGCAACGGCAAAGGCAGCCTACATCCCACCTACACCAGATTTCCTCAAGCCGTTCCTGCAAAAACACGCTGCCGCCACCCGCGAGACAGATGTATTGACCGCTTTTTCGACCGCCGAGACCGGCCCACTACCCATCATTCAGGCCCGGCACAAACGGCGTCCTTTCGCCATGAACCAGTTTGCCGTCATGGGACTAGCCGCCGCTATTTTATTGGTTATTATGACCGGTGGGCTTGTTTCTCTTCTCATGCTTACCCGCTCTGGTTCTGCTCCCATTGCACACACCACTGTATCTGGCATTGTAGCACCGTCGCAAGTAGCACTGGCGACCTATACCACCCACACACCCTACACATATGTTGTCAGTGCGGTCGGCAATCGGCAATTTATCTATTACACCGCCTATAATGAAAATACCAACGCCTGGATGCTCGAACAATTAGAGATCAAGAGTAAAGTCAGTACACCACTACTTGCCACTGAGAGTAACAGCGATCTTGTGCTTTTAGGTAGCTCCCAACAATGGCTCCTCTGGCTCCAATTAGACCCAGCACAAACGATTACACCCCAACACATCCATACCGTTAGCTCGCAAATTCGTACATGGCGTCTCCAGGCTCTTTCGCTTGCGGCCCCAGCAACTCCTCAAGTACAACAAACAATGAGCATGCTCCCACAACCCATCACACTACTCTCTGGAACTTTTGACGAAGGGAATGTACCAGCCTGGGTCCATAGCCCGATTCAGGGCATCTGGTTTATGCAAAACACCTTCCTGCTCGCCACGCTTGACCAGAATGGGACAGCCCATCTACTCCGCTCTACCATCACCGCCAAACATACTGTTTCCACAACAGAAATTACGAGCGCACATGATGGACATATCTTAACATCACCGACCGCAAACAGTACTGGCACTGCCCTCTTCTGGGCCGATGAGTGGACAACATCCGATGGCAATCTACATAGCACCATCTGGACACAACAGGTTACACAGGCCACGCCCACACATGGCCTATGGAGCAAACATACCATTATCACCACCAGCCTACTACGCTCCGATGGCACATCGTTCCAGCCACAAATCGTTGATAATACGCTTTTCTTCCTGAACACAAACCAAAATGTCGCGAGCAATAGTACAACTTCTCAAGCCAGCAGCATTGCCACGGCAACTGCCACACCAGCTTCTTCGACAAATACGAGTGCATTAAACGTCATCAGCAGAGCAGATGCAACAATCTACCAACCCCAGATTGACGTATCCATCCAGGGTATCCTGCTCTCTCTGCCCCTAGCCAGTGATGCCACAACGACGCCAACCGCGCTCAATACTGGTCTGGCCTCCGTACTGCAAGGCGGCACGGATTTCTTGCTCTGGCAGAATGATAAGGGCTATGAGATGTACGATGTTGCCGCCAACTCGCCTGTGACCATTGGCAACATTACCAACGGCGCAGCCTTCCTCAATGTCAATAGCACTACCGCGGTCTGGTTTATTCGCCCAACTTCAGCCACACCCAGCAATACGACCGCCATCACCTTTAATGCCTTTAATTGGCCTCGTAGCACACAGGCACTGCCCTAGATAAAAGAGTTGCAAGCAGTTTTACCATTGGCTGGTGAAACTGCTTGCAACTGTCTAGCCTACTGCTCAGCCGGCTCTCCTGTTAAGGCATTGACATCCGAGATAAGTTGAACCGCAAGCTCGGGGTCAAGTTTGCTCAGACGCAGCAAAAGTTGCTGATGATGCGCCTCTATACGCTCCAACATCTGTACAATAACCTGATCTTGATGGTCCAGATGTTCCATAATATTGCGTATCTCCACTTCACCCTTTGTATCGGTAAGATAGTCGTTTTCAGCCGTCAAACGATCCTTTGTTGCCTGACGATTCTGGCTCATCATCACAAACGGAGCCGCATATGCCGCTTGAAATGAAAGAGCCAAATTAAGCAAGATAAACGGATAGTGGTCCCATGCAAGGTGAGCAGCAACAAGAAATACATTTGCCGCAATCCAAGCAAGCAAAATAAGGCTTTGCGTAATGATGAAAGGCCAACTTCCTACTGTAGAAGCCACACCATCCGCAATGCGATTGCCCAATGTCAAACGTTCATCGACGACCTTATTGACATCAATAATAGGAAGATGCTCGTGCTTATAACGCGGAAACCGTGTTTGAATACCCTCAAAGAGAGATCTCATGCTCCCATCATAAAAAGGAAACATGGGAAAGGGTTTTGGCGTTGCCTGTGCGTCCGTCTTCGGTGTGATTTCCATTGCCTGCGTCTCCTGTCGATGCTGGTGTCAGCATCCGAGGAGTTTCGCGATCACCATGCGTTGGACTTCACTCGTGCCTTCACCAATCTCATTAATTTTTACACTACGCCAATAGCGTGATACAGGGAACTCGTCCATAAAGCCATAGCCACCGTGAATCTGGACGGCCTGATCGGCTGCGCGCTTGGCTGTTTCCGAGGCAAACAATTTTGCCATCGAAGCCTCACGGGTATAGGGTTTTCCCTGCATATGCAGCCATGCCGCCTTATAATACATTAAACGAGCCAACTCTATTTCCGTGTCCATATCAGCCAATTTGAATTGCACAGCCTGAAATTGACTGATCGGCTGCCCAAACTGATAACGCTCTTTGGCGTATTTCAACGCCTCGTCCAAACATGCCTGTGCCAGACCAACTGAAAGAGCGGCAATCGCCACACGCCCAGCGTCCAGAATCTGCATAAACTGCTTGAAACCATCACCACGTTGTCCCAAAATATTTCCGACCGGCACAACACAATCTTCAAAAGAGAGTGGGCGCGTATCAGAAGCCTTCCAGGCCATCTTCTTGTACGCAGTGCCAATTCCATAGCCCGGCGTTCCCTTCGGCACGATGATAT
>DAICZM010000050.1:0-8065 GCA_027311145.1 Ktedonobacterales bacterium | reverse complement strand
ATGATAATGGTAATCTCTTTACGCCCATCAGCGCGTTTTCCCGTCACAGCGGAAGTGGTCACTCCGCCGGTCATTTCTGTGCCCGCATTTGTAATAAAACTCTTTGTGCCATCGATATGCCAGTAGCCATCTTGTAATGTTGCATGCGTCTGCGTTCCACCCGAATCGGAACCTGCCTCAGGTTCCGTCAAACCAAAAGCCCACAGTTGTTCTCCACGTGCCAGTGGCTCTAGATAGCGTCTCTTCTGCTCCTCGCTGCCAAAAAGATTAAAAGGGGTTGCGCCCAGCGAAGTATGCGCCTCCATCGTAATACCAACCGCAACATCACCACGTGAAATCTCTTCAATGGCGATACAATATGCCAGAAAATCGGCTCCTGCCCCGCCATATTCTTCAGGGAAGGGCAAACCCAGCAAACCCAACTCACCCATCTTCCGTATCAGCTCATAGGGAAATTGCCCTGTTGCATCTAATGCCTCCGCAATCGGTTTAATCTCCTGCTCCGCAAAATCACGGCAGGTCTCACGAATGGCCTTCTGCTCCTCGTTGAGTGTAAAATCCATCGCGTTCTTGCTCCTTCTCCCCTAACAAATAGTCAACGTACATCCTCATTATAAGCGATTGTGACAAGCTTAATAATGCCAAGACCTAAAAAGCAGGCAAGATACCTGTAAAAAAGGTCTCTCACCTGCTTTTGCTCTTTTTAACGTGTTTATCGCTCTGAAGAAAGGATTCCACCATTCTCAGCACTCGCCCCAACGCCATTGCGCAACATCGGAACCTTATCCAGTGACTCCCAGGGCGCATCAATATCAGTACGCCCAAAATGACCAAAAGCGGCTGTCGGCTGATAAATGGGACGCCGCAAGTTGAGTGACTGAATGATACCCGCCGGACGCAGGTCAAAATGCGATCTGATGACACGTACAATCTCTTCATCAGACACTTTGCCCGTGCCAAATGTCTCGACAAAGAGCGAAAGCGGACGCGCCACACCAATCGCATAAGAGACTTGGAGTTCCAAGCGATCCGCTAGACCGGCAGCGACAATGTTTTTAGCAATATAGCGCGCCGCATAGGCTGCTGAACGGTCGACCTTCGTCGGGTCTTTGCCACTGAATGCGCCACCGCCATGCCGCGCCATACCACCATAGGTGTCTACAATAATTTTGCGCCCCGTCAGACCAGCATCGCCCATCGGGCCACCCGTGACAAAACGCCCGGTCGGATTGACAAAAAATTTGGTTTCACTGTCTAATAAGTGGGCAGGAATAACCGGTTTGATAATATACTCTATCACATCAGAGCGAATCTGCTCCTGATCGACATAACTTGCATGTTGCGTTGAGATCACAACCGCATCCACACGCACAGGTCGTCCATTTTCATACTGCACAGTCACCTGACTCTTGCCATCTGGTCGCAGATAGGCCATGGGACCACTCCCATTCCAGGATTTGCGACGTACCTGGGAGAGTTGTCGCACCAATTTATGCGCCAGACTAATCGGCATCGGCATATATTCAGGGGTTTCATTACAGGCAAAACCGATCATCATGCCTTGATCGCCTGCCCCTATCTGCTCCAATTCATCGTCGCTCAGATAGCGAACCGCTTCTTTCGCCTCCAGCGAACGGCTTACGCCCATATCGATATCTGGGGATTGCTTGCCAATCGAAGTGACAACGCCACACGTCCGATAATCAAAGCCATATTCAGCATTGATATAGCCCACCTGCTCAATGGTTGAACGCACAACCGCCGGAATATCTACCCAAGCCGACGTAGAAATTTCACCCGCAATTAAGACCAAACCGGTCGTCGTTGCTGTTTCACACGCCACACGGGCCGTTGGGTCTTGCGATAAAATCGCGTCCAGAATCCCATCCGAGATCTGGTCACACAGTTTGTCGGGATGCCCCTCTGTTACCGACTCACTGGTAAAAAAGGACTTGGGACTGTCCATAATGCTGCTCATAACAGAGCCTCCTTTACACTAACTACGAGAAGAACAGGCTACAAGCGCATGCAAGGAAAGACGAGAAGCGTTTTCCGTTAGGGTTTCATGTTAAAGGCACAAAAAAACCCTGTTTCCAGGGGTATGGCGTTATCACGCATCCCCCTCATCTTGCGGGTTTTCCGCCGGAATTGGCACCCTTCCTGCCAGATGGCAGGTGGGTTGCCGGGCTTCGTCGGGCCGTTTCCCTCCACCTCTCTTGATGAGAGCAGATTTCACTGCTGAATATTCAGTTGTACCGTTGTTATGTTCCTCGTATTTTTACCATTTTCTGTATTGTACGTCAGAAACATTCTGCTTGTCAAATTGATGTTTCATCATCTGCAAGCAGCTATGCTACGTGCTGCGATGTGATGCAAGCTAGCAACAACTTGCATCACATCTATCGTTCTCACAAACAAACTATGTACCAGACTCCCAGGAGTTAAGATATTTATCCTGCTCCGGTGTCAGTGTATCGATCCGAATACCCATCGCATGCAGTTTGAGACGCGCAATCTCTTTATCCAACTCAGCGGGCAACGTATAGACACGTGGCTGCAACGTTTTGGCATTGCTCAACATATATTCCGAGCCAAGAGCCTGATTGGCAAAACTCATATCCATTACACTCGCAGGATGCCCCTCAGCTGCCGAGAGATTTACCAACCGACCCTCAGCCAGCAGATGCACATGACGACCATCTGCATAAGTATATTCATCCACAAAGTCACGTACATGCCGCTTGCTAACCGCTAACCGCTCCAACTCAGGAATATTGATCTCGTCGTTGAAATGGCCCGCATTCGCGATTAATGCCCCATCTTTCATACGCTCAAGCTGTGGACGATCCAGCACATGCAAATCACCAGTCACGGTGATGAAAATATCGCCCAAAGCCGCTGCCTCCACACTCGGCATCACGCGATAGCCATCCATAACCGCTTCAAGCGCGCGGGTAGGATCGACCTCGGTTACGATGATGTTCGATCCCATGCCGTGCGCACGCGAGGCCACACCACGTCCACACCAGCCATAGCCACAGACAACAACCGTGCGGCCAGCCAACAACACGTTTGTCGAGCGCACAATCGCATCAATCGCACTCTGGCCCGTCCCATAGCGATTATCAAACATATGCTTGGTATCTGAGTCATTGACCGCCAGCACAGGAAACTTGAGAACCCCATTTTTCTCCATGCTTTTCAGACGAATGACACCTGTCGTCGTTTCTTCCATCCCACCAATAATGTTCCCTAACAATTCAGTGCGCGTGGTGTGGATAGTCGTGACCAGATCACAACCATCATACATCGTCATATTCGGCTGATGATCGAGCGCGGCATGAATATGACGATAATAGGTCTGATCATCTTCACCCTTGATCGCATAGGTCGGAATACCATACACACCCACCAGGGCCGCCGCAACGTCATCTTGTGTCGAAAGCGGATTTGAGGCACATAACACTAAGTCTGCTCCGCCCGCTTTTAATGTGATTGCCAGATTGGCTGTCTCGGTCGTAATATGCAAACAGCCAGACATACGCACACCTTGTAAAGGCTGATCTTTCGCAAAACGCTCACGGATAAGGCGCAACACTGGCATATCTTTAGCCGCCCACTCGATACGATCCTTGCCCCGCATTGCCAACGCCATGTCCTTAACATCCCCGTGCGTTGATGAAGTCGTCATAAATTCTCTATTCCCTTCTCAACCAACCGCTTACCGCGATGGTTTTATCTGCTATTATAAGATGCCAAAAACTGTTGCCAGGTTTCAGCAAAAAATCTAGGCTCATCCTCTCAGCCTGCGCTCTCAAGCCTTTATTTCATGACTTTTTGGCTGCCACTCAGGATCAAAATGTGAGTAAACTACCAATTCTCGGTAACGGGCGGCTATTTCGTCCATCGTTAATGTACGTAACCGCTCAATGCTGAAATCTGCACACGCGAACGAGCCGATGATATTGCCATGCACGACAGCCCGCTTCAAATCATCGACCGCATAGCTGCCATCAGGGCCAACTTGCACAGTTGACAGGTAGCCAAGCAGCCCGCCCGCAAAGGCATCGCCCGCACCCGTTGGGTCGATCACTTCTTCCAGTGGATACGAAGGCGCGCTAAAATACGTCCCATCTGCACCAAATAACAAGGCTCCATAGCTGCCTTGTTTGACAACTACATAGCGCAAACCCAGCTCGAATAGTTGGCGCACACCAGTCACAATGCTCGCCTGATTGGTGTATTGACGTACCTCTTCTTCGCTCATCAGCAGCATATCAACACGTTTTATCACCTCAGTCAGGGCCGCACGTTCCGTCATAAGCCACAATTCCATTGTATCAAGCACTTTGAGGCGTGACTGCGTCACTTGCTCTAACAATTCCATCTGCAACTGTGGCTGAATATTTGCCAGAAAGAGCAATTGACTATCCTGATAGGAAGATGGAATGCGGGGATGAAAATCGGCATACACACCCAGTTGCGTATCAAGCGTATCTCTCGCATTCATGTCCAGATGATAACGCCCAACCCAACGAAAGGTTTTTCCCTCGCGAATCTGCAATCCCTCCAGGCTGACACGGCGATTACGCCAGAAATCCAGATATTCCTGCGGAAAATCACTACCCACTATCGCAACCAGATTTACCTGGTCATACAAAGAGGCCGCCGTCGAAAAATACGAAGCAGCCCCACCAACAATATTTTCTCGGCTTGCAAAAGGCGTCTCGACCGCATCGAGAGCAACCGAACCAACAACTAAAATAGACACGTTACCTATCTCCACTATATAACACAAAACATCAAAACAAGCGTCTCAGCTACACGGGCGTGGCATCGCTGAGATGCTCAATCACACCATCTAAAAATGCCAACGTTTGTCCAAATTTCTCACGCGCCAATGCGCGGGCCGGTTCTGTATTCAGCGATTGATAAAGATCAACAAAACGCTCCTCGATATGACGCAAAATCGCCGAAAGCACCTCGCCCGTAATAGCTCGATTAGGATAGCGCGCCCCAAATTCAATCAACGATGTCACCACTGCCAAACCACTCAAACGCCCCAACTTGTCCGCATCGTAGAGAATACGCCCCCCTAACGAACCTGTTGTCTGTTGCTCTGAGGGCTGACTATTTGTATGCGTCAAAATAGCCTGCTCTACATGCATGATACACACATCGCTGGCAAGATGTTCGCGCAAAAACGTAACCGCCATCTCTGCCGACTTCACATGATGATCTTGAAAACCATAAGCCACTGTCGAAATATCATGCAAATAAGCTGCAATAGTTAAAGCTTCACGATCAAGCAACGCAATATCCCACGCCCCCTCCTGCCCTTCCAACTCCACAACGAGCAGTTTGCAGTTTGCAACTACAGCACAAGTATAGCGAAATCCTTCATTACCCAAAACCTCTTCGGCATACTGTGCGACAGCGTGCAGGAGTCCCGTTTCCATCAGGCATCTACCTTCCCAGGGTTCTTCGCCCGACAATGCTGACGCAGCGTCTCTTCATAGTTGGGCCGCGCTATGCCACGCTCCGTAATGATTGCCGTCACATACTGGTGGGGCGTCACATCAAAGGCTGGATTGGCAACACGCACACCCGCAGGCGCAATCACTATACCACGCATGGTAGTAACCTCATCAAGAGGACGCTTCTCAATCGGTATCTGCTCCCCCGACGCAAGAGTAAGATCAATGGTAGCACAAGGAGCAACCACATAAAAGGGTATTTGATGAACAGAGGCCAGTACCGCAACACTATAGGTCCCGATCTTATTAGCCACATCGCCATTGCCAGCGATGCGGTCTGCACCCACAAAAACAGCACGAATACCGCCATGCCGCATAAAATGCCCTGCCATGTTGTCTGCTATCAGCGTCAGCGGAACACCCTCCTGTTGTAGCTCCCAGGCCGTCAAACGCGCCCCTTGTAAGACCGGGCGCGTCTCATCCACATAGACATGGATATGCTTCCCACTCTTATGCGCTGTATAAATAGGCGCAAGTGCCGTGCCAATGCCTGCCGTGGCCAATGCACCAGCATTACAATGGGTGAGCAAGATATCACCATCGCTAATCAGCGTTGCCCCATACTGTCCCATCTGCCAACACGCTTCGGCATCTTCATCCGCAATGGCCTGCGCTTCCTGGGAAAGCCGTTGCAGCATCTGCTCCGCCGTCGCTTGCATACGAGCCACCTCCTCTGCGCAATCTATCATACGCGCAATGGCCCAGAATAGATTGAGCGCGGTCGGGCGTGTACTCCCCAGCAACGCACCCACCTCTTTCACATGGGCCAGTGCCTTTGCGCTCGTGATCTGTTCTTCCTGTTGGCGATGCCTATTACAGAAGCGGTAAAGCCCTAAAGCAATCCCAAACGCAGCAGTGACGCCAATCGCGGGCGCACCACGCACTTTCAGGGTGGTAATTGCCTCAGCAACATCATGTTCATGGCGTAAGTGGAGATAAGACACCTGCTGCGGCAGCAACGTTTGATCTACGAGACATACCGCCGCTCCTTGCGCATCTATTTCCCACCAGACAGTGCGCACACGACGTTGCCAGTCTTCATCAGCCATAGATTCATGTCTCCCACTTCTCTCTGACTAGCACTATTTCTGAGCAGTATACCCCTTTATGTAACGATGGAGCATTTTGCGCCTCGCTTCCATCATCCAATAGTACTAACTCAGCCTATAGTTATTGCGAAACCTTCACCAAAGTATGCTACCATGATAGTCGATACATGACACACATGCAAGTATGCATGACTAACATGTTACTGATAATGAGAGTTGTCCGTTCCACTACACAGAAGGGTAAAGCCTTTCCGAAACCCGCACTATCGGGTACACGTCACACAAGTCGTGTCCCAATATGCGCTACTCGGAGCTTGGCACACGGTTATATCTTGATGGAACGGACAAGATAATAATTGTAGCCATCGAAGGGATTGTAGCGCATGGCCCGGGTGGAAACAAAAGAAAATGCCTGGTCCTTTGACCAGATTTACGACGAGTATAAAACACCTATCTATAATTATGTGTATCATTTGGTAGGAGACCGCGAACAAGCCGATGATTTAACGCAGGATACCTTCCTGAAAGCTTTCCGCGCCTTACCAAAAATGGATGCAAACTTGAAATTGTCTGCATGGCTCTATCGCATTGCCACAAACACCGCTTATGATGCTTTGCGTCGCCGCAAGCTGATTGCATGGTTGCCCTGGCAAGACCTTGATCACGAGCCTGCTGACGTTGATGGCGCAGACCCACAAGAAATCTATGGGACGACAGAGCTTGTGCGTGCTGCCCTCCATCGTATGCCTCAACAATATAGGGCGGCCTTGTTGCTCTATACACAAGAGGGCTTCTCCTATAGCGAGATTGCACATACCTTGAATATCGCTGAGAGTGGCGTCAAAATGTATCTCTCACGCGCACGCCAGTCGTTTCGTGAACATTATCGCGCCCTGGAACAGGGAGGAGGCACCCAATGAACTGTGAGCAGGTCGAGGAGTTACTCAGTGCCTACCTTGACGTTATGCTCGCATCGGAAGAGCTTCGTTCCGTTGCTACACATCTGCAATCCTGCACACGTTGTAGTAGCCTTCTTGATGAGTATCGCCATTTTGATACCCTTATTGCGCATCTACCTCGGGTCAGCCCAGAACCGGCCTTAGATCGTCGTATCTTCTCGTCACGAGAATATCAAGATTTTCTGGCGGCTCTCAAGCTTGATGTAACAGAGAGAACAAATAGGCCCACAGTTCCCTACCAGAGTGTACATGTCGAGAGAGAGACACACCCACATCTGGTTACACTTCCGCGTGGGCACTCTCTTGCTGCACACAATGCAGCAACACGGCCTGTTCCCGTAGCAAGACGCAGACCACAACATTTCCAGCGTATCATGTATACGCTAATCGCGGCCACGCTATTTCTCACGCTGAGTGTTGGCGCATTCATTAGCTGGAATCTCTTACGGCAAGGACAGGCCGCCTCTAATGCCACGAGCATCACACCACCAGCCGTATTTTCCCAAACAGGACCGTTACC
>DAICZM010000509.1 GCA_027311145.1 Ktedonobacterales bacterium | reverse complement strand
CATTTATACTGTACCTTCAAAATATTACCTGTTCTTTTTGTAGCATATCCGCTTACTATGATAAGCCAATCTCTATATGCTTATATACCAATAAACACAGCTACGTCCAGTCTCTAGTACATTTGAATGCCTCTATCCGCCCATCACGATCGCCAGCGCGAAAAATGGCGACAGGAAACAGTGATGAAGCCTTAAAAATGCAATGCATTTGGGCAGCGCGTATAGAGGAGAACGGCGTAATATGTGTTGAAGCCCATCATCGATCTTTACGGGTGTTTAATATTTTCCAGGTTTGTTCGATTGTTTCACATAACAATTGTGGCAACACACCAAACGAGTAGGACATGAGTACGCGCTCGTCGCGCTGGTGCGCTCCACGCCCATAGGGTCCCAAATTAGCAACAGGTAATGCCAGTTCACGTATGGCCTGGAATGGCAAATAATAGGCACCAGGCCGTGCAGAAGCGGAAGCATCCGACCAGATGGGCATATTGGCTTGTAAGACCGCGGTATCAAGCGATGGCTCAAGCCGAAGATAACTTAAATCGGAGAGAAATGGAAAATATTCCTGCAGCATCAAATGTAACTCGCTATGCTGCTTACACACGTGCGCCAGTGCTTGATGGAGTGGCGAGGATGTTGCAGCAACATGTGGATAGTAGGGAGGCGCATAGTAGACGACGATAGCAGGTCCATGTTCGCCGCTAATCTGCCAGAGACGATAGACGAGATGCAGGCAACGCTCGCGTTTGTCCAATGTCGCGGGCCAGCGGTTCCACTCCTCCGCTAGCGCGTCTTGCACATACTGTTCGCCGTGCCGCTCAAGTGTGCGAGCATAGAGGTCGGCATAGCTCATAACTTGCCCACCACGCGGAGTATGATGCACAGTATGGGTATGCGCAAAATTGAAGTATAAACTCTGGGGATGTTGCACACGTATCTGTTCCCAACGTTGCTCTGCATCATCCACACGTTGCAAAGCGGCAGCAAGAGCAAAAGTTGCGCGCGCACAAAGCTTTTCCAGCAGTTGCTGAGGCGTGGTTTGCATAGTTAGGACATTGAAATAACAATAGGCCGCGAAAGGCAATTGAACGTCATAGTGCGCCTTGAGATCAGTCGCGTGCAGCGTCACAGGCGGGGCCGTGAGTTGTCCGCGTACTTGATCGCTCAGAGCATCGTTCATGCTGAGATCGCGAATCAGTTCCGCCATTATCAGGTTCGCGTCCATGCCCTGAAAAGGATGGCCCACGTGCGACTCGCGCCCAATAATCAAAAAGGCGGGCAACAGTTTACCAACCGTGCCCGTGTAGATATAGCGATGGGGATCACCCGGATAAAGGGCAGTCGTGTAATCAGTATTGATTGCCCCCACATAGGTTAAAGCGTATTGTTCGCGCAAACGCAGCAAGAACTGCACCGCCTGTAGCACACCCGCCGACTCGTTCTCTTCATCTACAACCGCCAGGAAAACAAGCGAAAGCGGCAGTTGCCCTGTCTGGGCCAGGGCCGCGAAATGACGCATGACGGCAATATTGACAGCCACGCCGCTTTTCATATCGGCAACGCCACGCCCAAAGAGCCAATCCCCAGGATTGGCCGCGAGGTCTTCCCGTACCTCCGCGCTCCATTGTTGAATGGTCTCTATCTGCGCGTTCAGAGCTTCAGGATCGAGGGACAGCCCTTCCAGAGGGCCATAATCTTGCGTATCAACCGTATCGATATGACCGAGCAAGACAAGCGTCTGAGAGCTTTGACCGCGCAAGAAGGCACAGGCGTTCTGGCGTCCATAGGGGTCATCAGCAACCGGGTCCAGGCCCAGAAAGGTATAGGCATGCTCTAATCCACCGTCGCTCAATAAACGCATAACCTCTTGCGCCACCTGCAATTCATCCGCTCCAGGGCTAACACCACGTATAGCGACCAGATCAAGCGTGTAGCGGCGGACCTCGTCATACCATGCCTGTTGCGCACGGACTTCCGGCCATTGTGTCATTGTTCGCTCCTTCACTGTTGTAGACCTTTTGATAAAGTCTATCTTAAACCCAGCAGAGGCTTTTCGCAACTAGAGCCACCTTGCATAATAACACAGCAACACACTATCATTAAGATGACCGTTTGATCTTCTATTCTAGTGTTCAAACACAAGATAAGAAGGTAGCAATTCTAAAGGAGCTATCTACATGAGTCAATGGACCATTAACGATATACCATCTCAGCAAGGCCGTATTGCCTTGGTAACAGGGGCCAATAGTGGGTTAGGGCTGGAGACAACGCGCGCTCTCAGCATGAAAGGCGCGCATGTCATTATGGCCTGTCGTAATCTTGAAAAGGCTAGTGCGGCACAAGCTGCGCTTAAAGCCACAGTGCCCAATGCATCATTGGAACTGGTACAACTTGATCTGGCTTCCCTCGCATCAATACGGGAGTTCGCCGACAAGATACAGCAGACGCACGACCGTCTTGATTTACTTTTTAATAATGCAGGTGTCATGGCCATTCCGCGCAAAGAAACATCTGATGGCTTCGAGATGCAGTTCGGCACGAACCACCTGGGCCACTTCGCCCTGACTGGTCTGCTGCTCCCGCTTTTGCTTGCTACACCGCAAAGTCGCGTTGTCTCCACAACCAGTATTGCACGCTCGATGGGCAAAATTGATCTTGCTGACCTGAACAGGAAACGCGCATATGGACGCTGGGAAGCCTATGGACAGAGCAAATTAGCCAATCTGCTCTTCGCGTTCGAGTTGCAGAGTCGGCTCTCGGCTATAGAGGCACACACGCTCAGTGTCGCCGCGCATCCTGGCTTTTCAAACACTGAATTGCAAACAACCAGTGCAACAATGACAGGTTCTACACTGGAGAGCGCACTCTATAAGATTTTCATGCCCGTGATCGCGCAGAGTGCCAGTATGGGCGCACTGCCCCAACTCTATGCGGCCACAGCACCCGCTATTCGTGGTGGAGAGTTAATCGGCCCCGCTGGTTTCTTTAGCATGCGCGGCTATCCACGTCTGGAACCAAACTACCAGCGCGAATACAATAGGAGTACAGCCGTGCGTTTATGGGATGCCTCTGTCCAGCTTACAGGCGTTGATTACGCACCTCTTCACTAAAAGCTTACAAAAAACCAGAATCCGTAACCAAATTATTGACATCGCCGTCTCTTACCTGTTATGATAGCAAAAGTATAGATTGTAGCCTGACCCGCGCTGAGCGAACAAAGTATGAGCATGACGCCCGACAGCGATCCGAAGCAGAGTGGAAGTTCGGAATGGATACGTCTCTCAGAACGCCTTCGTGAGCGGCTCGCCGAAGAAAGCCTTGTCGGAACAATAACGATTGGACCGCTTGATCGCGTCCGCACAAACGTAGGGACCGATTGATCGCGTCCGCACAA
>DAICZM010000508.1 GCA_027311145.1 Ktedonobacterales bacterium | reverse complement strand
TTGTTGTCATGCAATTATGTGAAAAGCTAGTTATAGCACACACCAGCGAGTCACAATGCCATATTCAGAGGCATAAAGCAGCAGTCGCGATGGTCGTTTATGGCCGACAGGACTCATTCGACATTCTACGCATCGAACGACAGCTCCACGACCAGAACCAGTCGTTCAATGACTGACTTGCGACATACCGGTTATGGCACTTTGCAGACATTGTACACAACAATTCTGAATTACCGCAAAGGCCGAGATCCGGACGATAGCATCAATAACAACCATAGTCAGTAATTCGGCCAATACGGACCTTTAATAGGTATGTTGTCCTTTGTCCGGTCTGCCCACCGAACCGAACGATAGAGGGATTCCTTACCTCGAAAAAAGATCGCTCGCCCGGCAGCACATTATGATCCTCAAATCAGTTTGATATATAGTAAACGCACCGAGCGCGCTTCGGTGCATCTTGTACTGCATCCTGAGGTAAGTACGAACGATATGGATATCCGGTGGGTGTTGTCGACTAGCGGGAAACCGGGACTCGCCAGCGGTGTTAGCTTGCCCGGAAATTGCAAGATGCACGTACGTTAGAGGGGCGCTTGCTGAATGATGACTACGTAGTTCCGCAGCTAGAAAAAAACCACATTTCGAATAAGCTAAAAACCACGACGTGGACTTGGCGAATGACGCCGTCACGGTTTTCGTGAATGGCAGGCATTACTGATTGAGCGGGTAAAGGCACGTGACATCAAGGCGGTCGTGACCGCCTTCGACCTGTTGCGAGAAATGCCGCAGTTTGCAGGAGTGTGTACGCAGGTTCTGCGCTTGCATTGTGGCAAGCTCTCAAGTGGGCATCCAGCATCCTGTGTTCGCAAGAAAAGACGATAACTGCGCTTCACCATTCCAGCGCAGAGCTAATGAAGCGACAATATGCCGGACGTTCCATATCTTTAGTTGCAGGAGGCGTTCCGCACCCGCAAAAGCATCCAACTCGGGGCTCTCGAAAATAATTCTGGCGTCTGCCGCGATGTAAAGCATATCGCTGTTTTCAAAATCAATGAAAAGTAAGCCCGCGCGCGGATTCAGCACGATGTTTCCGAGGGTATTGAAGAAACGGTTGCCGGCAAAATCGGGGAGTGTCAGCGTGCCGTCGCTGCCTACGCGCACGAAACCAGGTTTACCTCCGCGGTGCGACACATCAACTCCGTGTGATCGCGTGGTTCCATGATAGGCACCAGGGTGGGCGGTGGCGATAAATAGCGTATCCGCGCGCAATACTATTTGCCGGGTAAGTTCATTTAGCGCAGTAGCGGAATGAACCGTACCATTGATTTCGATATTCCAATATTCGACTTGGCGTGACTGTATGTATTTTGGGCAATTTCCAAAGCTTTGTTGTACGCCTACCAGAAGGCCATCATCGTCAATGCGCTCGACGATGCCATTCATACGATTGCGGCGACGCGTAGGTTGCTCTATCCCCAATAACGCAATGCTGGCTCCGGTGATAAGCGTCTCGTGCAGGGGGTCGGCGACGGCGGGTCGGGCACGAACCAGAAGATGGCGCGCATCGGGACTACTGATAAATCCTGGTGGGTGGGTCAGTATGGATGCCCAGGGTTGCCCCTCAGCATCCACGCTGCCCACAATAACGAACGGCAGTTGGGCAAAAAACGTCCTATGCTGCTCAGGCATGGAAGTGCGTATGACCTGCTCCCCGAGTGCAGCCATGCGATCACGAACGCCCGTTCGCTCCTGTATCAAGCATTCACCTTCGTGAAACACCTGCCGATTATCAATCGCTTTCATCTCAGGCGACCAACCCAACCCTAGATGTCACCATGGGCACAAAACCTGGCAATGCCTCGATGCGTTGCAACCAGCTGCGCAGTTGAGGATAAGGGGCAAGTGAGACATTGCCTTCGGGCACGTGGGCAATATAAGTGTAGTTGGCGATGTCCGCAATGGTCGGTGCGTTGCCCGCCAGGAATGATGTGGTTTGCAATTCGACTTCCATCACGGCAAACAGCTTGTTGGCTCGCGCAATGGCTTCTTCAGCATTGACGGGGGCCTTGAAAAGCGTCGCCAGTCGAGCTGTCATCGGGCCTGACGCAACTGGCCCAGCAGCCACGGACAACCAACGCTGCACGACAGCTGCAGCAACCGGGTCACGAGGAAGCCACTGGCCAGAGTCATACTTGCTGGCCAGATAGACCAAGATCGCGTTTGAATCTGCCAGCGTGATATCGCCATCCTGGATCACCGGAACCTGGCCAAATGAATTCATGGCAAGAAACGCCGGTTGTTTGTGTGCGTTAGCGGAGAGATCTACGTCAACCAGTTCATAGGGCAGTTTGAGCAACGACAGAAACAACTCGACACGATGGCTGTGGCCGGAGAGGAAAACGCGGTGAAGCCGGATGGGGTGAGCAGGAAAGGCCGCTGCAGAATTCACAATTAACTCCTTTTTAATATTGAACAGTAAGTGATTGTATTGTGATCACCCTCATTTGATGAATAAATGGTGGGTTCTGCATAACACTGATCCATTTTGTGGAATAATGCGGTTCATGGACAAACTGAAGGCCATGCAAGCCGTTGTCAGCATTGCCGATAAAGGCAGCCTGACTGCAGCAGCTGTAGCGCTGAATTCTTCGCCACCTGCCGTCGTGCGTACATTGGCAGCCCTGGAAGCATATTTGGGCATCCGCCTGTTCAATCGCACAACGCGATGCATCTCGCTTACTGAAGAAGGTCGTCATTACATTGAGAGCTGCCGTCAGTTGCTGGCGGCCGTGAAGGATGCCGAATCGGCCTTGATCGCGGACATGATCGAGCCCTGTGGCCAACTTACAATTACCGCGCCCGTGCTTTTCGGCCAGATGTATATCGCTCCTGGAGTGACGCGTTTTGTGCAAAAATATGACAAGGTGCGCGTCAATCTCATGCTGCTGGATCGCGTGGCCAATCTACTGGAAGACAATATCGATGTGGCTATACGTATCGGCGTCCTGGAAGATTCATCGCTGGTTGCGCAGCCCGTGGGCAGCGTTCGCCGCATGGTCGTCGCCAGTCCGGACTATCTTAGCCGCCATGAAGTGCCCAAACACCCGAGGGACTTACTCAAAGCCAACTGTGTGAGATTCTCCGGCGGAGCAGGTCTATGGTGGACATTTTATGAAGACGGCAAAGAATTCAATGTGCCTGTGACGGGTAACATCGAATTCAACCATGTCGTACCTGCAGCCGATGCCTGCTTGGCTGGGCTTGGTTTCGGCATGTTCATCTCTTACCAGGTGGCCCATCATATTGAGCAAAACGATCTGCAAATCGTGCTGGAATCATTCGAATCACCCCCGAGGCCAATCAATATCGTTTATCCGCATGCACGATTACTACCGGCCCGAACAAAAGTATTTATTGAGTGGGTAAAAC